>CALRVN010000048.1:0-14174 GCA_943371625.1 Hyphomicrobium sp. CS1GBMeth3 | reverse complement strand
GGTTGCTTCGAATGCTTGTGTGATGTCCATAACGATCAAGGGCTCGTCCTCAACGATGAGGATCGAGCGCCCCTCTAAGGACGGGCGTGTCATGGATTTTCCGATGACGCGGCTAAGCGCAATATCCCGAGGGTAGCGCGACCTTCGGCGGCCGCTTGTGTCCCCAGCTGTCGATCAATCCTCACACGCGCAACAAGACGCGATGATCGACTGGGAGGCAAAGCCCGCAGAGCTGGGGCGGGCTCGGTGCTGCGTGAGAATTTCGATACTGGACGAATTTATGTCGCCGCGCACTGATACACGTTAGGGCCCGCATCAATTCTTGCGATTATCTCCAAGGGGGCCCCACCGTTGTCCTCTGCGGTCTGGTGCGCCGGTGCCGTCCGCCCGACGGCACCAAAACAGAAACCCGGCACGGGCCCGTGCCGGGTCTTCGCTTAATTCGATGTCGTGCTTCACTCCGTGGACGAGCTTGTCCTATTCGACAGGAGTGCGGGTTGCTTGCGGTGAAGCTGTAGAACCGGGTGTGACCCCTGAATTCTCGAAACTCAGCTGGCCTGGCACGGTTGGTGCGGAGCGAGGGTTGATACCCATGATGCCGAAGCTGTGAGGGAAAACGATCGCCATGATGACAACGGCGACCACGCAGGCTCCGACAACGGGAAGCCAACTATCGCGGTAGTTAGCGGTCGCGCGAGGAGTGACATTCAGCGGAATGCGGGGTGGCGTATAAAGGGCCATTGGGGCCTCCTGGTTACATACCCAACAGCCAAATACTCGCGAAGTTCCGAATTAATGCCCTTTTTGTTCCAGATTACTTACTGAAGTCCGACGAGTTGGAGCCTCCGCGCGGAGTTCCACCTTAAGCCTGACGCCGACCTCGAAGCGCGAGCGGGTCAGATGGATCGCATTCGGCATGGGGCGGAATGGAGACAAGGATGGGGACCGGCAATCACGTCATCGTTTGGCGGCCAATGGGTCTTCGCTATCAGAGCCCGACTGCACGATACGCATCTGCTACCTGCGGGCCAGCTTGAACGCCTCCGGCCGGGGTCGATACCCACGGCTCGAAATTGGCGGGATCAGAGATGAGCACCGGCATGCGTTCCCGATTAAGTGAGTCCGTTAGCTCGTTCAGGTCAGTCGTCACGAGTGTAAGCGCCATGCTTCGTCACCAGGCGGCGTCGCGATTGCGCAGGTTGGCAAGAGCGAATACCGGCCGCTACACCTCGCCGCGGGCGAAGCCAGTGCCAGTCGCCTCTCGCTCCTCCGCTCGCAGTATGATGTCGCCGGTTCCGGACTATCACGTCGATCTTCGAAGTCCGCAGCAGCAGGTAAAGCGGCCACGGCCGACTGCAGTCAGGCTAGCCTCTGCCGGGTCGCTTCCACTTCAGCTTTCTCGGCAAAGCAGCCGTCGCAAGCTCGACGCCCGCGTAGCTTCCGAAGTCTGCTACGGGTCATGAGCGAGCCTCGAGGCGCTCCCCACTTGCCGGTATGGTCCGAACAGCGAAAGTGGTCAGCGACAACCTCCGCCTCGTCCCCCTAAACGTAGCTGACTTCCACTATAGCGATTTCTCGACCACTCCGCGGGCGAGCCGCTGAAGCAGCTTTTGAAAATACCCTGTGACGCACCTCGTAGTTTGAGCCAAGCTGGATTGCATCGTTGCGACCAGCTCCGATCAGTGCCGAACTCAGGTTGCAGGGCGGCACGTTATTGCGAAGCGCCAAGCACAACATCAGACACAACAGAAAGCACAACACGATCGGACGTCACCCCAGAATACTTATTATTTGTCAGCCAGTTGAACGGATAAATCAAAATGGTTCGAATCCTACCCGCGGAGCCAATCCCTACCCCTTTTTCACCTAAGCCGCACGCCTTGAGCGCCGACTAGGCCTCGGAAGCTGTTCGGGCTTTTTGCACGACGAACATCCGGCTAAAACACTCAACTGTGGCGCGCGAGTAGGGGGACTTGGGTGAGCGGTTCTGTTGTTCGGAAATTGGCCGGCGCCACAGGGGTCGTGGTTCTGGGCGTGGCCGCATACCTCTGCTTCTGGCCCGTTCCGGCCGAGCCCGTTGCATGGCAGGCCCAGGCACCGCCCGGCTATACCGGAGCGCACTCGCCGAATACGCGCCTGGCCAGCTTGCACACGATCAGCCTCGAAAACGAGTTCGGGCCCGAGCACATCGCCCTCGGACCGGACGGTAAGCTCTACGCCGCCATGACCAGCGGCAGCATCGTGCGCATGAATCCCGACGGCAGCAATCAGCAGGTCTTCGCCAGCACCGGAGGGCGCGTCCTCGGCTTCGCCTTCGACGCCGGCGGGCGGATGATCGCCGCCGATGCCATGAAAGGCTTGCTCGCCATCACGCCTGATGCGCGCGTGAGCGTACTGGCCGATCACGTCAGCGCCGACGACCCGATCCGCTACGCCAACTCCATCGTCGTGGCACCGAACGGCACCGTCTACTTCACCGACGCATCGCATCGCTTTTCGCCCGCCGAATGGGGCGGCACTTACCCCGCCAGCGTGCTCGACATCATGGAGCAGTCGGCCACCGGCCGCGTCCTCGTCTACGATCCGGCTACCAACAAAGTCCGCATCGTCGCCCACGGCTTCTCGTTCGCCAACGGCATCGCGCTCTCAGCCGATGCAAAGGGCCTCTTCGTCAACGAGACGGGCCAGTATCGCATCTGGAAGGTCGACGCCGCGGCAACCGATCTCGATGTCCGCAGCGGCTCGCCGCAGGCACGCGTGCTGCTCGACAATCTCCCCGGCTATCCTGACAACCTGATGCGCGGACAGGACGGCCGCATCTGGGTCGGCTTGTTCAAGCCGCGCAACCCTGCCGCCGACAGCCTTGCCGAAAAGCCGTTCCTGCGAAAGGTGCTGCTGCGGCTGCCGCGTTCCTGGCTGCCGCTCGGCAACTCGTACGGCCACGTCTTCGCCATCGACGAAGAGGGCCGCGTCACCGACGACCTGCAGGACCCAACCGGCGCCTACCCCGAGACGACAGGCGTGACGGAAACCGCGGATCGCCTCTACATTCACAGCCTGCACGCTCAGGTGCTCGGCTGGCTGCCGCGGTGACACACATGCGATCGAGACTGATCATCGCCGCTTCATTCCTTCACCTTGTCTCGTCGCTGTTCGCCGGCGCTCCTCATGCTGAAGACGCGACGGCGCCAATCAGCGCAGCAGAGGACATCTATATCCTCCGCAGCATTCGCGAACACACTGAGGCCGTCGCAGGGTGGTGCTCGGCCGCCAGAGCGGGATTTGAATCCTTCCCGGCCGACGCCGAGCGCAACTTCTCCTTCTGGAGCATCCGTTCGAACCCCGACGACGGCAAAGTCGCCGATGCGAAGGCCGCGCGTGTCGCCGAACTGCGCGCCTGCTTCGGCGACACCAGCGAACGCCCGCGCCAGAACTTCTACGCCGAGATAAAGCTGGGCTCGCTGTCCTTCCAGGGAAAAGGCGAGTGCCAGGCTCTCATGATCGATGTCCCCGAGACTGGCCTCTTCCCGGTCCGCTGCCAGCTCATCCTGAGCAGCCTCCCCGCGCCTTACGTCGGCGGGCTGCTGACAACGAACACGATGACCAGCAAAGCCGCGTTCGGCGGCGACACCGATCCGCCCGGATACACGCAGGCCTCGATCGCCACCATCCGCCTATGGAAGTCCCGGTAGGCCGTTGCTAGGCTGTGCCGATGCAGCAGTACACCAAAATACGAAGCTTCAGCTTGGCCGTCATCGCACTGTTGACGGCCGTCCTCACGCAGCCCGCAAACGCTGAGGACCGCACCATCCGGCTCGGCCAGGTCGGCCTGTCATTTTACGCGGTGGTCGGCGGCATCGTGCAGGAAGTGCTCGAGCAGGCTGGATACAAGGTCGAGGTCACGACCGGCAGTCACGGCGACATCTTCCCCAAGCTCGGCGCCGGCGAAGTCGACATTCTCGCCGCCGCTTGGCTTCCGGACGGCCACGCGCCGCTCTACGCGAAGGTGAAGGACGTCACCTTCATCGTCGGCGACCTCTACGGCGACGCTCGCCTCTACTGGGCCGTGCCCGACTACGTCCCTACCGATCAAGTTCGCTCCATCGACGATCTCAAGAAGCCGGAAGTTGCCGCCCGGATGGACAAGCGCATCCGCGGGATCGGCGCAACGTCCGGCCTCATGGTCGGAGCCGCGAAAATTCTTAAAGACTACGGCCTCGATGCCGCCGGCTATGAGGTGATACCCGGCGAGGCGAAAGACTGGATTGCCAACTTCACGCAGGCCGTGGGCGAGCAGCGCTGGCTCGTCATGCCGCTCTGGCAGCCGCAGTGGCTCAACGCCGCCTACAAGGTCCGCGTGCTCGAAGAGCCCAAGGGCATCTACGGCAAAGGCGACACCGCGGTCCTGCTCGGCCATCAATCATTGAAAAGCAAATTGACGCCCGACGCGCTCGACCGTCTTGGCCGCATGAAGCTCAGTGTCGATGCCGTCACCCAGATGGACCTGTGGGTCAACGTCGACGGCCTCACGCCGCGCGAGGCCGCGAAGAAGTGGCTCGCTGCCAACCCACTGCCATATTCATCGAGCGGCGATTCAGGTGGGTCTGGCCTTGCCGGCGCCCGGACCCAGCACGAACCACCAGTGCGACAGCAGCCCGATACCCCAACCCAGCAGCACCCATAGAACCCAGTAGGGCGCGCCGATCACGATGTTGATGATCAGAAGCACGATCATGGTCGGAACAAACACGAGCGCGTGGATGCGGAATCCGAGCTTTTTCTCTTCCGGACTGGCGTTCTTCATGGGGCTCCCCCGAGCGTGGCCGACATAGCAACACAGTGAGCTTATCATCGCGTGCGGTTGCACGCAGCTGCGTTTGCTACTTTCGTATGAGGTGCCGGACACGACCGAAGCGCGCATGGCCGCACCTCATCGCGCGCGGCTTTCACCCCTTAACCGCAGGTCAATCAAAGCCCAAACTTTTTTCGTCCGTGGGCTGCACATCTCGGCACTGGTTAATCGCTCTGTGCATACGATCGTCGGCTTCAATCCCCCGATCCGGCGCAGGAATCGATGACCAGCCCCAGCCCGCTTTCGCCCAAACCCGACGCCGCCCCCGAGCAAGCAGACGCGCAGTCCGACCCCATCGCGCGCCTGAAGCGCCTCGATGAGGAGTTCCGCGCCAAGCAGCCGGCCGCACCGGCGGAGCAACCCGCCGCGAAGAAAAAGGCCGGTCTGCTGGAGCGCCTGCGCGGTCGCCAGGGACTGAAGTCGCTCATCGCTATCGCCATCGCGTTGGCACTGGGCTGGATACCGCTGCAGCGCCTGCTTGCGACAACCAGCGCCGAGGCGACGGTCAATGCACGCCTCATCAATCTGCGCGCCCCGATCGACGGCAAGGTCACGATCGTCGGACCGGCACTTGCTGTCGGCACCGAGGTCGAACCCGACGAGGCGCTGCTGCGCATCACCAACCTGCGTGCCGATAGAGGCCGGCTCGACGACCTCCGCAGAACAATCAACGGTCTGAATTCCGACCTCGGCGCGCTGACGCAGCGCGTCGCGCAGCTCAAGAGCATCGAGGCCAACCTCCTCGCCCAGCGCAACGCCTTCCAGGAGGGCCGCATTCGCCAGCTCGAGGCGCGCCAGGCCGAGCTTGGCGTACAGATCACCAGTGCGGAAGCGATGCACGCGGACGCCGTCGAGGCGCTCGACCGCTCCAAGAGGCTGCGCCTGAGCGGCTCTCAGACGATAGGCACGCTGCTGCACGCCGAAAGGGACTTCAAGACGACGAAGCTTAGCATCGAAGCAGCGCGCATCCGGCTCGACGGAAACAAGATCGAGCTCGAGGCCGCAAGGAAGGGCTTGTTCGTCGGCGACAGCTACAACGATCTCCCGCGCTCAGCCCAGCGCCTGGATGAGGTTCGCCAGCAGATCCTCGATGGCTCGAGCCAGATCGAAGAGCACAAAGGCCGGCTGAAATATTTGGAAGAAGAGGTCCAGGCGGAATCCAAAGTTCTCGCAGCCCATACCAACGCGGAGGTGAACGCCACCGTTCGCGGACGCATTTGGGAAGTCCTCACCGCCAACGGCGAAGAGGTCCGCGTCGGCCAGGACCTACTGCGCGTCCTCGACTGCGCCGGCGCCGTCGTGACGGCCACCGTGAGCGAAGCCGTCTACAACAAGCTCTGGATCGGCCAAAAAGCGACGTTTCACCTGCGCGGCGAGAGGCTGGAATATCCTGGAACCGTCGTCGGCCTGACCGGTCTTGCAGCCGCGGGCTCGAACTTCGCTATTGAGCAAACCTCTCTCACCCGCGAGCCCTACCATGTCACCATCGCGGTGCCGGGCCTCGCCGCACGTCGCGAATGCAACGTCGGCCGCACGGGACAGGTAACATTCGACACCTCAGCCACTGCGGACGATGAAAGCATCAAAACCGCGTCTGCATTGAACTAGGCATCAGCCATGCCGATCGCCTCCGGTATCGGGTTCTGGGACACGGTGCTGCCGAGCATCGTCCTGATCTTCGTCGCAGTCGCCGTGCTGCCATGGCTCGACCGCAACAATACGATTGCGCGCTCGATTGCCGTCGCGGTGTGCGTGTTCCTCGGCTGGCGCTACATGTTCTGGCGCATCACAGAGACGCTGCCGCCGATCTCCGAGCCCGTCGACTTCGCCGTCGGCCTCACCTTTACGCTGGTCGAGGCACTGGCCATGGTGGGGTCGTCGTTGGCGCTCATCTTCCTGACGCGCACCTTGAATCGCACAGCGCAAGCCAACGCCGCCGTCCCGTTGCTCAAAGCGGAGCCCGAGCAGCCGCTCGTCGACGTGCTCATCTGCACCTATAACGAGGAGCCGGCCATCCTCGAGCGCACGATCATCGGCGCGCTCGGCATGGATTACCCGCGTTACCGCTTATGGGTGTGCGACGACGGCCGCCGCGAATGGCTGAAAGAGCTGTGCGAGCAGCACGCCTGCGGCTACATCACCCGCGCCGACAACCGCCACGCCAAGGCCGGCAATATCAACAACGCTCTCGCCTATCTGGCGGATCTCGCCGAGCGGCCCGACTTCGTCGCCATCCTCGACGCCGACTTCGTCGCCAAGTCCCAGTTCCTCACGCGCACCGTCGCGCTCATGCGCGAGCCCGACGTCGGCGTCGTTCAGACGCCGCAGCACTTCTTCAATCCTGACCCCATACAGACCAACCTCAACCTCGTCAGCGTCTGGCCCGACGAGCAGCGCTTCTTCTTCGACGTCGTGATGGCATCGAAGGACGCGTGGGGCGGCGCATTCTGCTGCGGCACGTCGTCGGTCCTGCGCTTCGCGCCCTTGGCCCGCATCGGCGGCTTCCCCACCGATTCCGTGACCGAGGATTACCTCGCCTCGCTGCGCCTGCGCGAGGTTGGCTACCGCACCCTTTACTTGAACGAGGCGCTCTCGCTCGGTCTCGCGCCCGAAGGCTTGAAGGAATACATCTCGCAGCGCGCCCGCTGGGCTCTCGGCTTTGTGCAGATCTGCCGCGGACCGAGCGGACCGCTCAGCACGACCACGCCAATTCCGCTCATCGAGCGCGTGATGCTGATGGAGACCTTCCTCCACTGGTCGGCAACGCATCTGTTCCGGCTCATGGCGCTCGTCGTGCCGGCGCTCTACCTGCTCTTCGACATCCAGGCCGTGTACGCGGCTGTACCGGACGCCATTTCCTACCTGCTGCCGTTCTTCATCGCCCAGTCGGCGATCGTGACCTGGCTGACGCGCGGCCGCGTACTGCCGCTCATGACCGACCTCAGCCAGCTGCTTGGTGCCACCGACATCACGAAATCCGTCTTCATCGGCCTCTTCCGCCCGCAGGGCCACAAGTTCGACGTCACCGCCAAGGGCGGCGACCGGACCAAGGGCTTCGTGCAGTGGCACATGCTGCGCATCTTCCTCTTCTACTTGGCACTCAACGTCGCCGGCATCCTCTGGGCCTTCGTGTTCGACGATTCCCGCTCCCTCGCCGACGCCAGCGCCATCGCCTACATCTGGACCTGGTACAACATCGTCATTCTGATCATGGCCTGCTTCGTCTGCGTCGAGGCATCACAGGCGAGGAGCGGCGATCGCTTCTTCACCAACGAGACCGCGACGCTGACGATCAACGGAACCGACGTTGCGGCACTGATCGAGAACATCTCGGTGAGCGGCGTATGGCTGCGCGGGCCGCTGCCGGCACCGATCGGCACTCAAGTGCGTATCCGGTTCGACGCCATCGACGTCGAGGGCACGCTGGCGCGGGCGGGCGCCAACGGCTTCGCCGTGCAGTTTGCACCCTCGAAGGAGATGCGCTCGCGGCTGGTGCGCCACATCTATTGCGAACGCTACGGCGGCAATACTCCGGAAATCAGCGCCGGCAAGGTTGCAGGAGCCGTGATCGGCCGCCTGTTCCGCTAGGCCGGCGAGATAGAGCGTCGCCGCCCTTACGCCGCGGTGCCGATGTCAGCTTGCTCGATCTCGGTCCGATTCCTTCCGAGCCGCTTGGCCCGATAGAGCGCGGCGTCGGCCACTTTAACTAGGCTCTGCCAGTCCGACCCGACCTGCGGGACCGTAACGGCCGCACCGCACGAAATGGTGACCGGCAGACGCTCCCCGCGCACGAACAAATTCATGTCCGCGATGCCCGTCCGCATCCGCTCGACGGTCTCTTTCACGTTGCTCGGCGTACAGGCTGTGAGGACCATCAGGAATTCCTCGCCGCCGATGCGCCCGACAGTGTCCTCGTTGCGCGTCGCCTCCAGAAGCCGCTTGGCCACACCGGAAATGACGTCGTCACCGACATCGTGTCCGTACGTGTCGTTTATAGCTTTGAAATTATCTATGTCGGCGATCGCCACCGTCACCGGCTTCCGGTGTCGCTCGGCCTCCGTCCACTCCTTCTGCAGCAGCTCAAGAATGCCGCTGCGATTCCACAGCCGGGTGAGGCAATCTATGCGCGCCAGCCGCTCCGCCGCATTGAGCTGCGATATGAGCGCTGTATGCGCCTTTGACAGGCTCGATACGGCAAGCTCGGTCTCCAGCATCGAGACCAGGTCGAGCATCATCGCGATCTGCTCGTCGCTCACCTCGCGCGGCTTGGTATCGATCGCGCACAGGGTCCCGACCGGCATGCCGTCGGGCGCGCGCACCGGGCAGCCCGCATAAAACCTGATGTTGAGGAACCGCCCGGTTACGAATGGGTTGTCGGCGAAGCGCGGATCCTTGCTGGCATCCGGCAGCAGCAGCATCTTCTGTTCGTGGATTGCGTGCGTGCAGAAGGCACCTTCCATCGGCACGTCGACGGCCTTCAGCCCTTGGGCAGATTTCAGATGCTGCCGGTCTTCGTCGAGCAAATTGAAATGGGATATTGGAACGTCCAGTAGCCGGCAGACCATGCGCGTCACCTTCTCGAAACGCTCCTGGATTGGCGTATCAAGAATATTCAACGATCGCAGGGTGGCTAAGCGCTCAGCCTGCCAGGGGTACGCGGGCGCCTCGATCATCGGGAGTTACTCAGCATGCCTCCCAATGACATTAGGCTTGGCACGTAGAAAACGGGTTAAGCCGAGGACGCTACGAAAGTAGCATTTTACCTCGCCAACCCACGGTCGAAGTCAGACTTGATCAACCAATCGGAAACCCGGGACGCCAGGGTTCGGGCGGCAGGATGGCCGTGATCGGCCACCCTGCGTCGCCTGGCTAAACGGCGTGAAGCCGTGATAGCTCGCTGAAAGAGATCAGCCGTTTCCGGTCCTCGTCCCACAGCACAAGCCGCACCGAATCCAAGCTCTCCCGGATCGTCAGCTTGCTCGTCTCGCCAAGCTGCGGATGATCGCGCAGCACTTCCGGCAAACGGTAGAACGGAATGCGACTGCACAAATGATGCACGTGGTGGATGCCGATGTTTCCAGTCAACCATCTCAGCGCGAGCGGCAGATCGTAGTGAGAGCTGCCATGCAGCGCCGCCTCGTGCAGGTTCCACGCGGGATCCTGCGCCCAGGTCGTCTCCTCGAATTGGTGCTGCACGTAGAACAGCCACACGCCCAGCGAAGCCGCCAGCAGCGTGATCGGCAGATGCACCATCAGGAACGGCCCGACACCCACCAGCCAGATCATCAGCGTGATCAAAGCTGCGGTGGCAAGGTTGGTGGCCATCGTGGTGACCCATGGACTCCAGCCATCGCGCATATACCCGAACGGCAGCCGGTGGCGGAGCAGGAACAGATATGCCGGACCGATGACGAACATGACGAAGGGATGACGATAGGCTCGGTATCCGATTCTCCCCCAGCGCGAGCGCGCCAGGTATTCGCGCACCGTCAGCGTGTCGATGTCGCCGATGCCGCGCTCGTCGAGATTGCCTGAGCTGGCGTGATGCGAGTTGTGACTGCGCCGCCATGCATCGTAAGGCGTCAGCGTCAGCGCGCCGATCACCCGCCCGACCCAGTCATTGGTGCCGCGCTTGCGAAAGAACGATCCGTGGCCGCAGTCGTGCTGCACGACGAACAGCCGCACCAGCAAGCCGGCCGCCGGCAGCGCGAGCAGAAGCGTAAGCCAGTAGCCGAGAGGAAGCGTCAGCCACATCACGGCCCAGACCAGGGCAAAGGCGACGAAGGTGACTGCCAGCTCGAATGAGCTGCGCAGAGCGCTCGGTTCACGATAGCGGTTGAGAAGAGAAGCCCACTCACGCGCGCTCTTGGTGACGTCCGAAGATGTTACGTCGGTCAATTGTTGTCCTTGCCAGCTCGCTATAGTGGCGTCCCCGGCTGCAAGGCCCCGCTATGAGCAGGACTGCAGCCCCCGGCACGTTAGCACGCGTGCCGCGGCTCGCTATAAGGCGTCTCGCCAATCGCGGCAAATCGCGATTTCTGATCGCACGAATTACCATTGCCTGTGGCCCAAGTGCTTGATGGCCCTTTCAAGGCAGCAAACTTCAGCGCGCGAGTGCAACGCAAAAAAAGGCCCCGCGTAAGCGGAGCCCCTTTTCGATGTCTCAAGTATGCTCGGACTAGTCGCAGTAGCGGCGACCGCCCCGCGTATAGCATCCGCCATCATCCGAGTTGGCGATGGCCGCAGCAGCCGCTGCACCGAGGATACCCAGCGCGATCCACTTGCCGTCACGGTAGTACCCGCGACCGCGATGATGGCCGCCGTTGTGACCGTGGTGATGGTGATTGTCGTAACCGCGGCTGCGGCGAGGACCTGCCTCGGCGACAGTCGGAAGGACCGTTGTGGCGGCCAGAGCGGCGGCCAGCGCCATCGTCACAATTTTCTTTGTCATCATTCGCTCCCGATGATTTCTAGGGTGTAGGTCCATCGTCCGCTCCGATGGGGATATCGTGTGCTGTTAACGCTTCGAGGCCCCTTAGGTTCAAGGACGCGCGTAAGTGCCGCGCAGTCTCACTCCTGAAAGCGCATTGGATGGATTTGCGATGCGTTAGCGCTTACGATGCTCCCATGGACCAGAACAAGACCTGCCTCGAAAGAGCATTCGAACTCGCAAAGTCTGGCGAGTTCTCCGACCTCGCACTGCTGGAGCGCCGGCTGAGAGGCGAGGGATATTCGACCGGCCAGCTCGAAGGCCCATCGATCCGGCGGCAGGTGCGCGCCCTGCTCGCTGAAGCACGCAAAAATGCGGATCCTGAAGCCCCGGCCTGAAGGCCGGAACCAAGTTCGCCCCGCCGGCGCTTAGATCGCAAAAGGGAGCAACCGATGCCGAAGCCGAAGCCTGAAACCACTCTCGATCCTGACGTCGAACTCGAGGACGAAATTCCCGCGATCGATCTCGAGGAAGACCTCGGCTCGCGTCCAGCCGAGCGTGTCGAAACGGACTCGAACGACGACCCTACCGCCGATGCCAACGGCGACTCCGACGACGAGCGCGACGACGAGAATCAGGCCGTTCCTGATCCGACCTAGGCGGGGAACTCCCCTTTCACTTGTTGAAAACGAAAGAGGCTAGTCCACTCGGGACTAGCCTCTTTTCATTTCTGCGTTGGCGAAATGAGCTTACGACCTCGGAGCGGGCGGCGGCGCAGCGGGCGCGCCAGGCGCACCAGTCGACGTGACGCGCCAAATGACGCCACCGACATCGTCAGCAACCAGCAGCGCGCCCGACTTGTCGAACGCCACGCCCACGGGACGTCCGGTAGCGTTTTCGTCCTTGTCGACAAACCCGGTCAGAACATCGACGGGCTGGCCGGAGGGACGCCCGCCGCTGAACGGCACGAAGACCACCTTGTAACCTGCGCGCACCGACCGATTCCACGACCCGTGCAGACCGATGAATGCGCCGCCCTTATACGGCGCCGCGAGTTGCGAAGCTTGATCGAAGGTCAGACCCAGCGCCGCGACGTGCGCGCCAAGCCCGTAGTCCGGAGCAATAGCCTTGGCGACCAGATCCGGCTTCTGCTCCTTCACGCGCGTGTCGACATGCTGGCCCCAATAGCTGTACGGCCATCCATAGAAGCCGCCATCGCGCACCGACGTCAGATAGTCCGGCACGAGATCATCGCCGAGTTCATCCCGCTCGTTCACGACGGTCCACAGTTGGCCGCTCGACGGCTCCCACGCCATGCCGTTGGGGTTACGCAGGCCGGCCGCGAACTCGCGCGTCTTGCCGGTTTCGAGATCGATCTCCCAAATCGCCGCCCGGCCGGCTTCCTTGTCGATCCCGTTCTCGCCGACGTTGGAGTTCGATCCGACCGTTGCATAGAGCCGCTTGCCGTCAGGGCTCGCGATGATGTTCTTCGTCCAGTGATGATTGAGCGGGCCGCCGGGTAGATCGGCGACTTTCTCGCCCGCGCCGGTGATCGCACCGTTCGCGTACGGATAGCGCATCACGGCGTCGGTATTCGCGACATAGAAATTGTCGCCGACGAGTGCCATGCCGAAGGGCGAGTTGAGACCTTCCAGGAAAACCTTGTCGACCTCCGCGACGCCATCACCGTCCGCGTCACGCAGCAGCCGGATGCGATTGGCGCTCTTCGCCGGGCCTGAAGATCGGCGCATGAAATACTTCATGAACCACCCCTTGATGCCCTTGCCGTCATCAGGTTTCGGCGGCGCGTTCGTCTCCGCAACCAGCACGTCGCCGTTAGGCAGCGTGTAGAGCCACCGCGGGTGCTCGAGCCCTTTTGCAAACGCCGTGACTGACAGCCCGTCGCCGGCGACGGGCTTGCCGCCTTCGCTCCACCCTGTCGCGGGCGCGATCTTAACGGTCGGCAGGAGCGAATTTTGCGGCTCGGGAAGCGTGGGATTGGGACCGACGCCGGGTTGGCTCTCGGCTCGAGCAGCGGTGGCGAGTAACGCCATCATCGCTGGGACCAGAATTGCTGACACACGCATGCGGGGGACCTTTCAGCGGATATAACCATAACGGGGTGCTGGCGAAACACCGCCTGTAGCGGTGGGTTCCATGCGCTTTTCGTGCCTCTCAGCAGCGTTTTTCGCGCCCCGCCCGCTTCACCGCCGATAATTGCTGCATCGCCGTGTCACGCCGTGAGCGGTCGTCGCCCAGCAGATGCTCGTTCCTGTTGGCTGCAACGCGCATCAGACGCAAAGCTTCCTCGCCGAGCTGCTCGCAGTTGTAGCCGACGTAGTCGCCATACCCCAGAGATTGGCGGTCGGTGGTTACCGCACACCCTCCCAGAGCCAGGGAACTAAGGGCGAAGCCAACAATGACACAGCGCATAGGAGACACCTCACGAAGGTTAATCTCATTTCGCTGTGTAAGGTTCCACGTGGGTGGAACGGCGCGCCAAGAAGGGCGTTGGGCTCATACTGAACTCCGAGGAAACAACCCCAATGGAATCGACGCTTGCATCAGGTCCGATTGCCGCGGACCGCAGGGTTTTGGATCACGCCGGTAGCGAGCCGGAAAGCCCTAAGGCGGCCAATACGAGCTACGACCGCGAGTTGGAGCGCGTGACGCGCGCACGCGCCTATTACGACGACACCGACCCGGTCAACGCTGCCATCAGGCGCGCCCCGACCCAGGCCATGTTGATCGCCGCCGGCATCGGATTTGCCGCTGCTCTATTGATGAGGTGAAGCTATGTCGAAACCGAAAAACGCCGCCGATGAGCAGGAGCTTGATGCAGCTCTGAAGGCGACGTTTCCCGCCAGCGACCCCGTGGCGATAGCCGACGAT
>CALRVN010000047.1:0-14291 GCA_943371625.1 Hyphomicrobium sp. CS1GBMeth3 | reverse complement strand
GGAAGCGGGTGCACCCGTGATTGGATGATCTTGCAATTGCCAGCCGCCGGTCGGCGGCGCGCCGCTTTCAAACGGCCGCGTTCGTGCTGCGATGCGCCAACATGCGGCGCAGGGTGTCGTTGCGCAGGACATAGTGGTGCCAGAGCGCTGCGAACATGTGCACCGTCGCTACGGCGATCAGCGCGTAAGCCGACAGCTCGTGCGCTTCCTCGAAGAAATCCTTCGACCCGGGAATGGCGATCGGCGACGGCAGCGGGACGATACCGAATGCGTCGGGCACGATCGAAACGCGCCGGACGGCCGCCATGAACCAGCCGAAGAGAACCGTCATCAGCGTCAGGGCGTAGAGCGTCACGTGCGTGAAGCGCGCCGCCTTGTGCTGCCAGGCGGGCGTGCCGGGCGCCGGAGCCGGCACGGGATTGAGCAACGCCCAGACGATGCGCGCTGCGAGAATGACCAGCACCGTAATCCCAATGGAGGCATGGAGCCCGTACCAATACGGGCGTTCGGGCCGCGGCAGGTCGCCCATCCAAAGCCCCAGCGCAAACGTGCCGACGACGAGCAGCGCCACGATCCAGTGCAGGGCAATCGAGGGCCAGCCCCACCGTCAGTGGTGTTCCTAATCATGCGATCTCTCCGCGGCGCCTGCGGCATTCCTTGGCACGCTCGACCTGACAAGTGCATGACGGCTGCCGGATGCCACCGGGCACAATCAGAAGCTGCTGCCGGGCTGGGCGAGGAAAGCCGTTTCCTCAGGCGTCGAGACGCGGTCGAGAATGGCGTTGCGGTGCGGGAAGCGGCCGAAGCGCTCGATCACGTCGCGGTGCGCTCCGGCGTAGCGGGTGAACTCCTCGTCACCGAGCGAGCTGATCAGCTCGACCGCGCGATACTGATCGGCGAGCGCTTCGCTGTGCTCGAACGGCAGGTAGAGGAATACGCGCCGATCGGTAGGGATGCGCTGGTCGAGGCCGACTGCGATTGCGAGCCTGGCGATACCGCGCGCAAGCTCATCGTAGGCGAACGCGCGCGGTGAACCGCGGTGGACGTTGCGCGTGAACTGATCCAGCACAATGACGGTCGCGAGAGCGTGGTCGGGGCTCGAGATCGCGTCGCCGACGGGGCGGGCGTTGATCTCGTCGATGAGCGGGGCGAAGCGTTCGCGGCAGGCGGCGTCGATGGCGTCATCCTTCACGAACCATGCCTTGCGGCCAAGCTCGTCGAACCAGAACCGCAGCACGTCGCCCAGCCAGGCCGGATCACTCGATGGTGTGGTCATTTATTCTTGCCCCTCCGCTTGCGCGCCGCTGCCGATTTCTTCTGCCCTGACGCCGCGAGTGCTCGCTTCGCCCAGCGCTGCATCTCCGGCGCATCGTCTAGTAAACGCGCTGGTGCGCGCCAGTACGACGTCGAGATGAGCTTGCCCTGCTTCACGAAGCTGAACGGCTCGAGGCCGTCGGCTTCGAACGCAGTGCGAGATTGATCGTCGGTCTTGAGATAGAGCACGTCGTCGACGACGAGCGCGAAGATGACGCCGTCGATGTAGACGCCGGCTCCGGAGAACATGCGCTTAGCGGTGACTTGGCCGAGGTCCGACAGGAGGTCTTGCAGCAGCGCCAGGAAACCGTCACTGGCGCTCATAGCCTCGTCGCTCAGTCGGCGGAGCGCGCGGCCTCGGCGGACGGCACGAGGTTGACGCTCTCGCCGCAACCGCAGGCGCCGCGCTGGTTCGGATTGTTGAAGACGAACTGGCTCGCGAGCTTGTCGGTCTTGTAGTCCATCTCGGTGCCGAGCAGGTACATGATGGCGGACGGCTCGACCAGCAGCACGGCGCCGTCCTGCTCGATGACCTCGTCGTGAGCACCCTTCTGCTCGGCGACGGCCATGGTGTACTCCATGCCGGCGCAGCCGCCCTTCTTGATGCCGATCTTGAGGCCGAGCGCGTTGGGGTTCGACGCCATGAGCGCGTTGACGCGCCGGACGGCGGCGTCCGTCATGGTCATCACCTTGGGCATCATGCGCAGCGTGGGCATCTGGGTCGTCCTGATTTGCGTCAGTCCAACATATAGTGAGCGTTCGGGAAGAGCGAAACAGCGGTGTTTTTGAATTAGAACATGTTTAGGGCGAGCCGGGCCTCGTCGGACATGCGGCTCATGTCCCACGGGGGAACGAAGGTCATGGTCACAGTGGCGCTTTTGACGCCAGGGACCGCGCCGACGGCATTCTCGACCCATTTGGGCATTTCGCCGGCCACCGGGCAGCCGGGCGCCGTCAAGGTCATGGAAATGGCGACGTTGCGCTCGTCGTCAACGTCCACCGCGTAAATCAGTCCGAGTTCGTAAATGTCGGACGGGATCTCGGGGTCGTAGACGGTCTTCAGTGCGGCGATGATATCGCGCAGCAGGGGATCGTCGGTGTCGGGGCTGAGCGGAGCTGGTGTCGCGGCCGGCGGCGTCGTCTCAGGGGCGCGCTGCAGCTCCGCAACCTCAGCGCGCGGCTTCGCCACGACCTCGGGCTTGTCGATCGTCGCGGCTGCCGCCGCTTCGGTCTCGGTTGGCTTGCCATCCATAGCGGGCTCCTTACGCAAACAACTGGTGTGCGCGTTTCAGGGATTCAACGAACACGTCGACTTCTTCTTTGGTGTTGTACATGGCGAACGAGGCGCGGCAGACGGCGTTGACCCCGAAGCGCTCCATCAAGGGCTGCGCGCAGTGGTGCCCTGCCCGCACGGCGACGCCAGAGCGGTCGACGATGGTGGCGATGTCGTGGGCGTGCAGGCCGTCCATGGTGAAGGAGACGATGCCGCCCTTGCCGGGCGCGGTGCCGTAAATCTTGAGCCACGGCAGGTCGGCCATCTGCAGGTGCGCGTGCGTGCGCAGCTCTGCCTCGTGGTGGGCGATGTTATCGCGACCAACGTGCATCATGTAGCTCAGCGCCGCGCCTAGGCCGATGGCCTCGACGATGGGCGGAGTGCCAGCCTCGAACTTGTGCGGGGTCTGCCCGTACGTGATGCGATCGACGGCAACGTGCTCGATCATGCCGCCGCCGCCCTGATAGGGGCGCATCGCGTCGAGGTGCTGCTTCTTGGCGTAAAGGGCGCCGATGCCGGTAGGGCCATAGGTCTTGTGGCCGGTGAAAACGTAGAAGTCGGCGTCTAGCTCGCGCACGTCGACGGTCAGGTGCACCGCCGCCTGGCTGCCGTCGACGAGCACGGGGATGCCGCGGGCGTGCGCCAGCCGGATCACCTCGCGCACGGGGACGAGCGTACCGGTGACGTTGGACATGTGCGTGATGGCGACGAGCTTAGTGCGCGGCGTGAGCAGGCGCTCGAACTCATCGAGAATCAGCTCGCCGTCGTCGGCGATCGGTGCCCATTTCAGCACCGCGCCCTGGCGCTCGCGCAGGAAGTGCCAGGGAACAATGTTGGAGTGGTGCTCCATAATGGAGAGCACGATCTCGTCGCCCTCGCCGATCTCCTCTCCGAAGGAGGACGCGACGAGGTTGATGGCCTCGGTGGCGTTCTTAGTGAAGATGATCTCGTCGACACTCTCGGCATTGAGGAAGCGCTTCACCGTCTCGCGCGCGTCCTCGAAGTGCTGGGTCGCCGTGTTCGAGAGGTAGTGCAGGCCGCGGTGCACGTTGGCGTATTCGAAGCGCTGCGCATGATCCATCGCCTCGATAACGGCCAGCGGCTTCTGCGCCGAGGCGGCGTTGTCGAGATAGACGAGCGGCTTGCCGTAGATCTCGCGGAAGAGCACGGGGAAGTCGGCGCGGATGCGCGCGACGTCGAATGGCAGGCCGGAGAGACCGCCGGCCGGCCGAATGACATCCCGCTGCTTGTCCACTCCGCGCGCTTCCACCGTCATGCGACGCTCCTTGCCTCTCCGGTCCGGCGCAGCCAGGCGTGCGCCAATGCGTTCAGCGCCTCGCGCAGACCTTCATGCTCGACCTTCTCGAGCGCTTCTCCGATAAACGATTCGATCAGCAGCGCGCGGGCCTCGGCTTCGGGAATGCCGCGGGCGCGGCAATAGAAGATGAGGTCCTCGTCGAGGTCGGCGCTGGTCGAGCCATGGCCGCAGACGACGTCGTCGGCGTAGATCTCGAGCTCGGGCTTGGAGTCGAACTCGCAGTCCGGCGACAGCATGAGAACCTGCGCCATCTGCTTGCCGTCGGTCTTCTGCGCGTCGGGGCGGACGATGACCTTGCCCTGGAAGACGCCGCGCGCGTGATCTTCCAGCACGCCCTTGAACAGCTCGCGGCTGATGCACTTGGGGACGGCGTGATCGACGACGAGCGTGGTGTCGACGTGCTCTCCCTCGCGGGCAAGGAACGCGCCCGAGATATCGATCTTGGCGTTTTCTCCGGCGAAGACGACGCCGACCTGGTTGCGGGCCAGCGCCGTGCCGGCCGTGAAGTGGAAGCCGGCGTAGTCGGCATCGGGGCCGAGTTCGGTGAGCCAGTTTGAGAGGTGCACACCGCCGCCGGTCTCGAGCGCGACCTTGACGTGGCTAAGCCTGGCGCCCTTGCCGACGATCACTTTGGTGGCGGCGTTGAGCTGGAAATCCTTGGCCGCCTTGGGCAGCGTCACGTGCGCCTCGATGACTGAGGCGATGGCGCCTTCGCCGACGCGCACGACGTTGCGTGCGGCGACGAACGCCGGGGTATGCGAGGCGCGGACGAACACGAGCAGCACTGGCTTGTCGACCGTTGCCAGCGGCGTGATGTCGATGACGGCACCATCGGCGGCATAGGCCGTGTTGAGCGCCAGGACGGCATCGTCGTCGCGGCCGCTAACGTCGAGCAGCTCTACCGCGCTGGTGTCGCTGTCGAGCAGGGTCGCGAGCGATGCAACGGTCACCTGCTCGTCGGCGACAAGGGCAGAGAGATCGGGCGCATACTGGCCATCGACGAACACGACGCGGTGCGCTTCGAGCGCCGCGAGCGGGCCGAGGGCAGCTTCGATCTCGGCGGGCTTCACTGCCGGCGCCTTCGCGGCTGCGGGCAGCACCTCCTTCATGAGGTTGCGCAGGTCGGTGTACTTCCAGGCCTCGACGCGGCGGTGCGGCAGCCCCAATGATCCGAAGCGGCCCATGGCGTCGAGCCGCAGCTTTCTGATCTCGTCGCTGCCCGGCAGCTCGGCAGCTGCGGTCCCGAACGCTTCAGAGAGCGCCTGCTCAGCCTTCGACTTCAATACGGCTACATTCATACTTAGTGTCCCGATTCCGAAGTTCGCCAAACCTCGATGCAAGTGTCCCGAGCGAACTTCGGAATCATAAAGGACACTAGAGTTGTTTCTCTCCTAGTGTGATTCAGATCGAAAAATTCGCTCAAAACCTTGCCGCTCGCGACGGCGAATTTTTCGATCATCACACTAGGCCGCCTTCGTCTGATATTCTGCGTAACCGGACTGCTCCAGCTCCTTGGCGAGGGAAGCGTCGCCGGACTTGCGGATCTTGCCATCGATCATGACGTGGACCCGATCGGGCACGATGTGATTGAGGAGGCGCTGGTAGTGCGTGATGACGAGCATCGCGCGGTCCTTGGAGCGCATCGAGTTGACGCCGTCGGAGACGATGCGCAGGGCGTCGATGTCGAGGCCACTATCGGTCTCGTCGAGCACGCAGAGCGTCGGCTCGAGCACTTCCATCTGCAGGATCTCGGCGCGCTTCTTCTCGCCGCCGGAGAAGCCAACGTTGACGGGGCGCTTCAGCATGTCGGTATTGATGTTGAGGCGCTCGGCCTTGGCCTTCACGAACCGCATGAAGTCGGCCGTCGACAGCTCGGGCAGCCCGCGCGCCTTGCGCACCGCGTTGACGGCCGTGCGCAGGAACGTCAGGCCGGCGACGCCTGGGATCTCCATCGGATACTGGAAGGCGAGGAAGACGCCCTTCGCGGCGCGCTCCTCCGGCTCCATCTCGAGGATGCTCTCGCCGTCCCAGAGGATGTCGCCGCTGGTGACTTCATAGTCGGGGCGGCCAGCGAGCACGTAGGCGAGCGTCGACTTGCCCGAACCGTTCGGGCCCATGATGGCGTGCACCTCGCCCTTGGGGATGGTCAGCGACAGCCCCTTGAGGATCTCGCGGTCCCCGTCGGCGATCTTCACGTGCAGGTCTTTAATCTCGAGCATTTGCTTTCTCTTCAGTTAAGCTGCGCGCCGAACCAGTGTTCGTGCATTGCATGCAGGAAAACACTGTCCAGCGGAAAACCAGCGGCGCTGCCGATGACACTATCGATACCGCACTTCGGACATAGCGCGGTCTCGCCGTCGTCGACCCATTCTTCGATGTCCGACGGCGCAAAGACCGACGAGCAGTAGAAACAAGCGCAACGCTCACTTGCCTCGATTTCGGGGCGGTGACTGCTCGATCGCTTGTGTGCTGCCTCCAGTGAGGCGACATCAACGCGTATCGGCCTGTCGGAGACGCCGCCCAGTTTCTTCTCGTTCGCGAGGCGATCCATCTCCGTGAACTCCGCGATCACTTCGATAGCGCCGACAATATTTTCATTCATCAGGTCCAGGTCCTCCGCAGGGATCCAGTATTCCTGATGCTCCTTGCCACCCACCTGCTTGCGGTCATAGCGCGCCAAGAATTGCGACTTCAGAGCAAAGCGGGTGACGTAGCCGCGCTTCGACGTCTCCTTGGTGTTCCAGTCGCGCGCGATCTGCGTGGCGTAGGCCTCGTTCGTAACAGGGTAGAAAATCGGCTGCTCCGGAAGGCGCGGCGGAAACGCGCGGTAGCTCGACGCTGCGATCAGCGCCAGCTCCTCGGTTCCAACCGGGCGATAGAGCACTGTCGTCGTCATCCGACCGAGCCTTCGAGCGAGATGCCGATCAGCTTCTGCGTCTCGGCCATGAACTCCATCGGCAGCTGCTGCAGCACGTCGCGGACGAAACCGTTGACGACCAGCGCCACGGCCTCCTCCTGCGAAAGACCGCGCTGGCGGCAATAGAACAGCGTGTCGTCGGAGATCTTCGACGTGGTCGCCTCGTGCTCGAAGTGCGCCGAGTTATTCTTGGCCTCGATGTAGGGCACGGTGTGCGCGCCGCACTTGTCGCCGATGAGGAGACTGTCGCAGTTGGTGAAGTTGCGCGCGCCGGTCGCCTTGCGATGCGCCGAGACGAGCCCGCGGTAAGTGTTCTGCGAGTGGCCGGCGGCAATGCCCTTGGAGATGATGCGGCTCGACGAGTTCTTGCCGAGGTGGATCATCTTGGTTCCCGAGTCCACCTGCTGCCAGCCGTTCGACACCGCGATCGAATAGAACTCGCCGCGTGAGTTGTCGCCGCGCAGGATGCAGCTCGGGTACTTCCAGGTGATGGCAGAGCCGGTCTCGACCTGCGTCCACGAAATCTTCGAGTTGTGCCCGCGGCAGTCGCCACGCTTGGTGACGAAGTTATAGATGCCGCCCTTGCCGTCCTTGTCGCCCGGATACCAGTTCTGCACCGTCGAGTACTTGATCTCGGCGTCATCGAGCGCGATCAACTCGACCACCGCGGCGTGCAGCTGATGCTCATCGCGCATCGGCGCCGTGCAGCCCTCGAGGTAGGACACGTAGGAGCCCTTGTCGGCGATGATGAGCGTGCGCTCGAACTGGCCGGTGTCCTTCTCGTTGATGCGGAAGTAGGTCGACAGCTCCATCGGGCAGCGAACGCCTTCCGGCACGTAGACGAACGAGCCATCGGAGAACACGGCCGCGTTGAGCGCGGCATAGTAGTTGTCGCCCTGCGGCACGACTGAGCCGAGGTACTTGCGGATCAGCTCGGGGTGCTCGCGCACCGCTTCCGAGATGGAGCAGAAGATAACGCCGGCCTTGGCCAGCTCGGCCTTAAAGGTGGTGACCACGGAGACGCTATCGAACACCGCGTCGACCGCGACGCGCGATTCCTTGACGCCGGCCAGCAGCTCCTGCTCGCGCAGCGGAATGCCGAGCTTGGCGTACGTGGCGAGCAGCTCGGGATCGACCTCGGACAGGTCCTTGGGACCTTCCGTCGATTTCGGCGCGGCGTAGTAATAGAGGTTCTGGAAGTCGATCTTCGGATAGGTGACGTTGGCCCACGTCGGCTCGGTCATGTTGACCCAGCGGCGGTAGGCTTCGAGGCGCCACTCGAGCATCCAGACCGGCTCGTTCTTCTTCTCGGAGATGAAACGAACGATGTCCTCGGAAAGGCCGCGCGGGGCTTTCACGGTCTCGATCTTCGTCTCGAAGCCGTACTTGTACTGGTCGACGTCGATCTTGCGGACCTGCTCGATCGTCTCTTGAACCGCTGCCATAACTACCCTTTCAACGTCTTATCTGCCGGCTACGCCGCGAGAGCTGCGCCGCCTGAAACCTTCTGCCAAGCCGCCAGGAAAGCGGCGATGTGTTCGTCTGTCGTCTCGGGCCCGAGACTGATGCGCACCGCTGCGCGCGAGAGGCTGTCGCCGAGGCCCATGGCCGTGAGAACCGTGTTGGCGCCGACCTTGCCGGATGTGCAGGCGGCGCCGGCGCTGATGGCGACGCCTTCCATGTCCATGCGGATGACCAGCGTCTCCGCCGGCTTTCCCGGGAGGGCGATGCACGATGTATTGCCGATGCGCGGCGCGTTGCTGCCGACGATGACAGCGTCAGGCGTCGCGGCCATGACACCGGCTTCGAGCCGGTCGCGCAGTACCTCGATGCGCTGTGCTACATCGCCTTCGCGCGCGACCTCGGCGGCCGCGGCGCCAAAACCGGCGATGCCAGCGACGTCCTCGGTGCCACCGCGGCGGCGGCGCTCCTGGCCGCCACCCTTGATCAGCGCGGGCAGGTTGACGCCGTCGCGAACGACGAGCGCGCCGACGCCGCGCGGTCCGCCAAGCTTGTGCGCAGAAATCGTGAGCGTATCGGCGCCGAGCGCGGCGAAGTTGATGGGCACGCGGCCCGGCCCCTGAACGGCATCGATGTGCAGCGAGAGACCCAGCGCCTTCGCCATCTCGGCGGCTTCGGCGACAGGCTGCACCACGCCGGTCTCATTATTCGCCAGCATCACGCTGAGAAGTGCGCGGCTGCCGCCGGCTGTCGCATGGGCGAGCGCGTCGGCAACGGCCGACAGCTCGACAACGCCGTTCTCGCTCGCCGGCAACGCAATGACCTTGGCGCCGCAAGCGCGGGCGGGCGCAAGGACGGAATCGTGCTCGATGGCGGAGACGCAGATCGCCTTCCAGCCCGCGTCCATCACCGCGTTATTGGCTTCGGTGGCGCCGCTGGTGAACACGATCTCGCTCGGCTTGGCGCCGATAAGGGAAGCGACCTGCTCGCGCGCCGTCTCGATGATCGCACGCGCGCGGCGGCCTTCGGCGTGCACCGAGGACGGGTTGCCGGCGACGTCACACGCAGCCATCATCGCTGCGCGCGCCGAGGGGCGCAGCGGCGACGACGCGTTGTGATCGAGATATGTGCGCGGCGCAGGCGTCATCGGGCGACAAGCTCCGGCTGGCGCTGCGGTGCTTCTACCGGCTGAGGCGCCTCGACAGTTCTACCGAGAGGCGTCCCGTCAATAACCTCCTGCAGGGAGACCTTGGCGAGGAACTGGGTGATGTGAGCGCCGAGCGCGTGCCACAGTCCGTGGGTCAGGCAACGGCGATCGCCGATACAGCCCTGCTCTGCGTCGAGACAGCGCGTCAGACGCGTCTCCTCCTCCATCGCCTTCATGATCTCGTCGATGTGAATGTCGGTCGCTGGGCGCGCGAGGACATAACCGCCCGATCGGCCGCGCGCGCTGGCAACGAGACCGGAGCGTCGCAAGCGCAGGAAGATCTGCTCGAGGTAGGCCAAAGAGAGCCCTTGGCGTTCCGCCACCGCCGAGAGCGGCACTGCGGACGGCGTGCCGTACTTGGCGATATCCGCCATGGCCATGACGGCGTAACGGGCCTTGGTATTCAACTCCACGCTACTATCCTCCGTTACCCTCGGGCTCTGGGACGCCAGCTCGCCGCCGCAACCGCATCGGCCGCTTTCTCTTGCATTCGGCACGGGGCCTTGTGCTAAGAAGCGCCACCGCTGGAAGCCGAGGCTGACCCAAGTCAGCGAACGCTCTTTCGAACGGTTCTAAAGTCTGTACGGAATATGAAAATTCCGAGCCCACAAGTCAAGGTTTCGGTGCGTCCGATTTCTTGGCCCGTTTAAAGGGATCTGCCGAACCCCCGCGTCGGCGGCCGAACCGCAGCCCCTCAAGCCCCTGAAAGTTGGATTTTCGATGCCCGAGCTGATCATCAATGGGCCTGCGGGCCGTCTGGAAGCCCGCTATCACCACGAGCCGGCGAACGACAGCCCCATCGCCCTGATCCTGCACCCGCACCCGCAGTTCGGCGGGACGATGAACAATCAGGTCGTCTACACGCTCTATCATACGTTCGCCGAGCGCGGCTTCTCCGTGCTGCGCTTCAACTTCCGCGGCGTCGGCCGCAGCCAGGGCGTCTGGGACGGCGGACCGGGTGAGCTTTCGGACGCGGCGTCGGCGCTGGACTGGCTGCAGATCGTCAAGCCGGATGCCAAAAGCTGCTGGATCGCGGGCGTGTCGTTCGGCACCTGGATCGCCATGCAGCTGCTGATGCGGCGGCCGGAGGTCGAGGGCTTCATCTGCGTCGCGCCGCCGTCGAACCTCTACGATTTCTCCTTCCTCGCCCCCTGCCCGTCGTCGGGCCTGATGATCAACGGCGACAAGGACCGCGTCGTGCCGTCGAACTCGGTGGGTGAGTTGTCTCAGCGCCTCAAGACGCAGCGCGGCATCAAGATCACGCATCAGGTCGTGCCCGGCGCGAACCACTTCTTCGAGAACAAGACGGACGACCTGAAAGAAGCCGTCGGCACGTACGTCGATGCGCGCATGGAGCAGGCAGAGCTCGATCGCGCCAAGGATAAAGAGCGCGAGCGCGAGAAGGAGCTGCAGCGTCAGCGCCAGCGCGAACTCGAGAAGCAGGAAGAGTCCTCCGGCGCCGGCCGCGGCGGCGACGACGATGGCGACGCGGGCGAAGAGTAGAGGAAGCATCGCGTGCTGAAGATCGTGGCTCTCTGGGCGCTAGCGGTGCTCCTGACCGCGATCGCGGCGGTCGCCGTGGCGTACTGGTATTCGCTCAGCCTTCCGGGTGAGAGCTATGCCGGTCCGCCGCAGCAGGCGACCGAGGCGGAACGCGATCTCGCCCAGCGCCTACGCGGCCATGTTACGGCGATCGCGAGCGTGCCGCACAACGTCGGCCACTACGACGAACTGGAGAAGTCCGCCGCCTACATCGAGGCTCAGCTGACGGCGCTCGGCTATAAGCCGACGGCGCAGGTCTATGAGGTCGAGGGCAAAAGCGTCCGCAACATCGCAGTGGAGCTGGCACCCGCGGGCGCGGACAGCGCGACGCCGAGCATCGTCGTCGGGGCGCACTACGACTCTTACGGCAACGCGCCGGGTGCAAACGACAACGGCAGCGGATCAGCGGCGGTCATCGAACTGGCGCGGCTGCTGAAGGATCTGGCGCCAAAAGACAAGCGCCTGCGCCTGGTGCTGTTCGTCAACGAAGAGCCGCCGTACGACCGCACGGCCGACATGGGCAGCTACCGGTATGCCAAGAGCCTCAAGGAGGCGGCAGAGAATGTCGCCGGGATGATCTCGCTGGAGACCATCGGGGCGTTCTCCGACAAGCCGGGCACTCAGAAGTATCCCTCGCCGTTCGACATGGTGTTTCCGAACGTCGCGAACTTCGTCGCGCTGGTGGCGCTCCCGGGCGGGCGGGCGTTCCTGCACGAGGTGGTGGAGGCATTCCGCCGTCACACGAAGCTGCCGACGATCGGCGGCACGGCGCCGGACTTCGTCGACGGCATCGGCTGGTCTGACCACTGGTCGTTCTACACGTTCGGCTATCCGGCGATCATGATCACGGATACGGCGCTGTTCCGGTATCCCGAGTACCACACGCCGTCGGACCTGCCGGACAAGGTCAACTACGAGGCGCTCGCCCGCGTGACGCTGGGCGTCGAGGCGACGCTGCGCGAGCTGCTGGATTAACCCGCCGCTTAAAGTTCGTCATCCTCGGGCTTGTCCCGAGGACCCAGTCCTCCGCGCGCTCCCAACTTCCGCTATCAGTGGCGAGGGTGCAGCCTCCGCCTCTACTTGCTGAGTATGTTGAGCTGTGGGTCGTCGGGACAAGGCCGAGGCTGACACCCGGGGCTGCTAAGCAACCGTCGGCACTCCCACTGAGAATGGCGGGAGGCCATTGGGGCGATATCGAACCAAGTTAGGCAGGTTTTCTTGCACGAACGGATCAGATTTCTTGGCCACAGACCACCTCCTTGCACCATCCATAATGGATCTGCAAAACCTCAGAACATCGAGCTGCAATACGTCTCCAACGATCCTGAGTTCTTCTACCGTGACCCCACTAAAGGTTATGCCGGGTGCGATCGTGGCAATCACGTCGTGCGCTTTGAACGCCGACTCTGGGCCTAAGAACACGATCCGATCAAACTTTGATTTTGGATGGTCGAAGTGACCCTGGTGCAGTATCCCTCCGCGAATTCTGAATAGGTCAGTCCCATCCAAATTGCGAAACTGGCCCGACAGATTTGTTTTGCACCAAGTGATGTACTTTTCGGAAGTTGCCCATATTGGCTTGCTGGGGTCGCACTCTAGGCAAGAGCAAATATCTGGTAGAGAGAGTGCGACTGCTATCGCCAGATAATACAGCTTCGCTTCTATGGCGCGTTCAACCTCATTGAGGATCGCCGCAAGTTCTTCGGGAACTTCATCTGTCATCACTGACACCCGTTGGCACCGAAGGTTCGCCCACCCAAACTTTACGCCCGCCTGACCTGCAGGGCTCGTGAAATACAGGGTAATACTTGGGGCGTCCCCAACTCTCCAGCAGCCGCCGGCCGCCGCGCGTGCGAAACAACTCAGCGAGCGCCGAGGAGAACGCCGCCGGTCATGGGCGCGGGTGCGCCGGTTGTCTCGGGGAAGGTGATCGGCAGCTGCAGCGCCGAGCTCGGCCACCGCTTGCATGACGCCTATCCGTGCGATAATACTGAACCAAATGGTTCAGCATATGACAACCCGCCTCGACGACTCATTCGCCGCGCTCTCGGACCCCACCCGACGCGGCGTTCTTGAGCAGCTCGGACGTGCGGACGCTTCGATCACGGACCTCGCCGAGAAGTTCAACATGACCCTCACGGGCATGAAGAAGCACGTCGGCGTCTTGGAGCAGGCCGGGCTCGTCACCACGGAGAAGGTCGGGCGCGTGCGGACCTGCAAGATCGGCCCGCGGCGGCTGGAGGAAGAGACGGCATGGATCGAGAGGTACCGCCGGCTCTGGGACGCACGTTTCGACGAGTTGGACAAGGTCATCGAAGAACAGAAGCAGCAGGAGAAGGTCGATGGGCGCAAGAAGTGACAGTGAACCCGCTCCCATGAAGAACCGCACGACAACCGAACGGAAGTCCGACCGCGAGTTGGTCGTCACGCGCACCTTCAACGCTCCGGCACGCATCGTGTTCGAGGCGTGGACCAAGCCCGAACTGTTCAAGCGATGGTGGGCGCCGAAGTCGATGGGCATGTCCCTGCTCACCTGCGAGATGGACGTTCGTGTCGGGGGCAACTACCGCCTCGTGTTCGGCGTCGGTGGCTCGAAGGTGATGGAAGTCTTCGGAAAGTACATCGAAGTGACCCCCCACTCGCGCCTCGTGTGGACCAATGAGGACGGTGATGAGGGGGGAGCCATCACCACGTTGACGTTCGAGGAAAAGGGTGGCCAGACCTTGCTGGTCAAGCACGACCTCTATCCCTCGAAGGAAGCTCTCGACGGAGAACTCGCTTCCGGGGCGGCGGATGGGCTGCCCGAGCAGCTCGAACAACTGGACGAACTCCTCGTCGCCCTAGGCGGGAAGTGAACAGAAGCGCACGGGAAAGCAAACGACGTGCGCTGCGCAGGGTCAGCGCGGGCCGAGAAGTACGCCGCCGGTCATGGGCGCGGGAGCGCCGGTGGTCTCGGGGAAGGTGATCGGCAGCTGCAGCGACGAGCGCACGGCGAGATAGGCCCACGCCTCGGCTTCGATGAAGTCGCCATCCAGGCCCAGCGCCTCGGCCGGGACGAGGGCGCTCGAAACGTTAGCGGCGATCATGCTCATGAGCGTGCGGTTCTTGCGGCCACCGCCGCAGACGACCCACAGGCGCGGCTCTTCCGGCATGTGCTCGCGCGCACGGCTGATGGCTGCGGCCGTGAAGGCGGATAGCGTCGCCGCTCCGTCCTCGAGCGACAGCTTCGACACCGGCGCTGACGTGAAATCGTTGCGGT
>CALRVN010000046.1:0-14612 GCA_943371625.1 Hyphomicrobium sp. CS1GBMeth3 | reverse complement strand
CCAGGCTGCCAAGAAGCAGCCGCCGCGCGCGCGAAGGTATCACTTGCCGCCTTCGAGCTTTGCCTTGAGAGCTTCGAGCCCTTCCTTCTGGAAGGCGATGATGGCCTTCGTCGCCGCCTCATCCGAGAGCTCCGGCGGCGGGTCGTTGTTCATGTAGCCGCGATAGAAAGCGCCCTTCCACTCAACCTTGGATTTGTCGCCCTCGCCTGCGACCGTGAAGGTCGACGAGTAACCTTCGACGGGCAGCGTCTTCAGATCCTCATCGTTGGTGAGGAACGCGATCGTCTTCGTCGCGGGCTCGTAGCGTGTCAGCGTGTCGGTGAAGATGGCGCCGTTCTTAAAGGTCAGCTTGCGCTTCGTCTTCTCCGGCGCGTAATCGCCCGCGTCCGCTTCCGTCTTCGCGATCGCCGGATGCCAGCTCATGTCGCGATAGTTGCCAACGACCTCCCACACCTTGTCGGCAGGAGCGTTGATCTCGATGGTGGTGACCTCCTTCTTGCGGCTGGGACCATGGCTGAGAGCAAGGGTTGGCAGGAGCGCGATGAGCACGCCGACGACGATGCGGTTCAAGGATGCCTCGTTGGGATGTGTTGCAGGCGAAATGTATCAGCGCCGGTGAGCTAACATCCCAATGGACGGCGATCAATCGCGACCCATCTTCGGGAACTTTTCCCGCGCCAATGTCGGAATTTGTCTCGCTGCATTGCACGGCTCTTAGCGCACTCGCTGTATCGCGCAAATTGCAGCGACGAACTTAGGCGCTTGTTGCGGTGCTCCGGGTGACCGTGGGCTCGCGAATTCTGGTGATCGCAGGGAGTCCAAGGTTGCCCTGCACGACAGATGCCGCTCACCGGATCACATAAACCAGGAGACACCAGGGATGACACGCAATCTTCTCAAGCTCGCCGTTGCTCTGACCGCGACGGTTGCTTTCACCGGCGGCGCATTCGCCGCCAAGATTCCAGTGCCGGCGGAAAAATGTAACGCCGCATGGTCGATGGCGTCGCCGAACGGCGACACGATTTCGAAGGGCGCCGACGTGCCGTTCGTGCTCGATTTCGTCATGGTCGATTCCAACAAGGATGCCGTGATCAAGGCCGACGAGTTCAGCAAGGCTTGCTCCGAAGGCAAGGTGAAGGCCGACGAAGCGACCGTGCAGAATATGAAATAGGCCAAGGCCGAAGTTGCGAGACTGTTTAGGGTGTGCGGCGCTGAGCGTTGCACACCCTATTTCATTGTGTCAGGTCACGATCCCCGACTGCCTAATCGTTGAGGAACGTTCCCACGTGCGCATCCCGTTCGACGAAGCTCCGGCAGTCGGCAGAAGTTGGCCGAAGCGCCGCGCGCTGCTCGGATTGCTGGCGGCCGTCGCGGTCGTCAGCGGCGCGCGTGCCGAGAGCCACGCGCTGCGTCCGGGCATTATCGGGGAAGATGACCGCGTTCGCGTGGAACAGCGCGGCGCCCCCTGGGATGCCGTCGGCCAGGTCAATGTCGGCGGCTATCGAAGGGTCGGCCAGTGCACAGGGACACTCATCGCGCCGGACGTCGTGCTGACGGCAGCGCACTGCGTGGTCGATGCGTGGCGGAAGGCACCCTTCCCGCTGCATGACATACACTTTCTCGCCGGCGTTCGTGGCGGCGAGAACAGGGGGCATTCAACGGCGAAGTGTCTGCGCTTGCCGTCCGCGTACAAGTTCGAACAAGACAGCCCCGACTTTGCGACCGACATGGCCGAGATCGTGCTGAACGAGAAACTGGACGTCGGGCCGATGCCGCTCGGCGTGGATGTGAAGCCGAGCGCCGGACTGTCGTTGATCCACGCGGCCTACCCTGCGGATAAGCGGTTCGCGCTTGCGGCCCACTTCGGTTGCAAGTTGCTGGGCGCCGACGGGGTGCCGCCGGTGTGGCTCACGGACTGCGACACGCATCCGGCAAGCTCGGGCGGTCCGGTGTTGACTGAAGTGGGCGGCAAGCTCGCGCTGGTCGCGGTCATGGTCGCGGCGGGGAACGGCAGTCCGAACCTGGCGGTGCCGCTTTCAATGCAGAGCACGATGCCGGCGGACGGAACCTGCCCGTAAGATCCGCGCGCTCAGTGCTCGCAGGGCGCCTGCACGACGCGGCCAATGGTGGGCATGTACTTCGGGCACATCTCGGTCGTGCCGTTGTCGCTCGGTGGTGTCGGCCGCGGCTTGGGCGGCGCGGCGTCGGCGGAGGCTTTCTTCACTTCCTCCAGGCGCGCGCGGGCGAGATCGCCGAAGGCGGTCGACCCGAAGCGGGAGATGTAAGCTTCGAGGACGGCCTGGCTGTTTGAATCCTTGGTCGCCTGCCACACGGAGGCTGCCTCGTTCAGCCGCCCGTCGTCACCGCCCGGACGAGTTTCCGGCGGCGGCGGCAACGGCAATGCCGCGTCGGAGCCCGAAGGCTCACCGCGGCAGCCGAGCCGGCTTTCCTCGGCACTGATGGCATTGACGCGCGCCTCCTGGGCTTTCGTCAGGTGGCCATAGGGCGGGTAGCAGCGCGGTCCGAAAACCGCGACGGCGCGGGCTGACTTAAAGCAATGTCCTGCCTCGGCGAAAATCGCATTCCGCGTGCGCCAGAGCTGATCGCAGGAGTCGGCAAAAGCCGACGATGGTAGGAGGAGCGCGGCGCCGATGAGCGCTGCGGCGGCACATGATCCAGCGTGTGACGGCTTAGGCAAGACCGCACCTCGACGCGACGGCTGACGCACGTTTGCATCAGCCCACCCGGGCACAGCCTAGCAGCCGGCTTAGCGTCGGTCACGCGACAGGACGGCTTTGCATTAAGGACGTGAAGGACTTGGCTTCGGCCGGCCGGTGGCGTCGGCTCTGTTGCCTTTGACGGCTCCAAAGCAGCCATCCACCGATAGCTTTGGATCGATGTTGTATCTCCATTGACATCCCCCGGCCGTGGAATATCGCTAGCCCGTCTGACTTATGAGGGGGATGAGATATGAGGCGTGTAACCGCCGCGATCGCGGCAGCAGTCGTCGGAATGGCGTTGGCCGTGGGCATGCTCGGCGCCGGCGTCGCCAGTGCGGAAGACGACGATGACAAGCACTGGTACTTCGATGTCGAAAACCAATCGAACAGCGTCGTGAACGAGTTCCGCACGCAAGAAGACGGCGAGTGGAGCGAGAACTGGATCGAGAACCGCATCGAGCCCGGCGACACGGTCAAGCTGGACTTCGAGACGGACGAGGGCAAGTGCGAGGTGCGCACGCAGATCCATCTCGTTGACGGCGGCTACTTCGACGCGCCGGTCGACTATTGCAAGGCCAAGACGCTGATTATCCAGAAGGATACGCTGTACTGGAAGTGAGCGGCTTCACGTTCGCGGGAAGATTAACGATGGGCTGCCAGCGATGGCGGCCCATTCGTTTATTAGCGCGAGACGCGGGGGCAACGCTGCGGCAACGCGCGGCAACGCTGGGGCAACCGGGGGCAGGACTGCGGCAGACGGCGGCAGCGGGCGGCAGAGGCGGGGATTACTGATATCGGCTGGAGCCGACTTTACCTTCGCGGAACGCTTGCAGCCATTCGTTGATGTTGCCGGCCCCGGGCTGTCGCGCGCGAATGGTGTCGAGGTGATTGCCATCGATCGACAGCTCGACCACCGACGCGGTGATGCCGAGCGGCGCTGAGATGAAGCTAACGGCCTGCTGCGTGCGCTGCTGCAGACGGCGGCGCTCATAATCGCGCACGAAGGCGGGATCGTGTGCCGACGCGGCGTGCTTGCTGCCGGTGGCATGGGTCAGCATGCGGCGCTCGAACGGAGATTCCTCGACGATCTTTCCGGCGCGATAAGCGGCATAGGAATCAGCAACGAAGCGCTCAAAACCGTAAGGCGCTCCCGCGCGCTCCCAGACGGCGTCCGCGGTGACCACCAGCGCGAAATCGAAGACGACTCCGTCTTCGCGACGACCGACGTCGAGAATCTTGAAACCCTCGCCGCGGTCATCGACACGGTCGGGGACCTTGGCGCCGGTGTAGTAACGGGCGTGCGCGCCGAGCAGGATCTGGGCGCCGCCGACGACCTGCTTGGAGCCGGCGGTGCCGATGCCGTGGTGCCTCGCAGCGTCGAGGCCATCGAATCGCAGTGAGAGGATGTGCTTTTTCATGGCACCCAAATCGCTTGATTCTTTCTTGTTGCTCAAGCGCACTTTCCGCTTGCGTCGGTCGCAGCGGATTGGATTCGCAGCGGGCGGGGCGAAGTTGCAACGGGTGCTGAGATGCGAAGTGAAGCGTCTCTCGCCCGGAAACTAGACGCCGAACTTTTAGAGAGCCTGGCCGGCGGCGGAGCCGCTGGCCCAAGCCCATTGAAAATTGTAACCGCCGAGCCAACCCGTCACGTCGACCGCTTCGCCGATAGCGTAGAGTCCCTTCACGCGATTGGCTTGCATGGTCTGCGACGACAGCGCGTCGGTGCTGATCCCACCTGCCGTGACCTCAGCCTTGGCGAAGCCTTCGGTGCCGCTGGGACGAAAGCGCCAATCGGACAGCCGCCGCTGAGCAGCTTCAAGAATGCGGTCGGGACTGTTGGCCAGCTCGCCCTTGAGCCCGATGCGCTCATCGAGAACGTCGGCGAGACGCGCCGGCAACGCATTGGCGAGCACCGTGCGCAGCGCGGAACGGGGATGGCTTCGCTTGGCATCGACGAGCCGGAGCGAACCGGGCGGCAGGAAGTCGATGCCGATCTCCTCGCCATGCTTCCAGTACGACGATATCTGCAGGATCGACGGGCCGGAGAGCCCCTTGTGCGTGAACAGCGCGGCTTCGCGAAACTCGACGTCGCCGCAGCGTGCGATGACATCGGCGGAGACGCCGGACAGCGACTTGAACAGCGCCTCGTCGCCGTCGAGCGTCAACGGCACGAGCGCCGGCCGCGGCTGGACGACCGCCAGTCCGAACTGGCGCGCGATATCGTAGGCAAACCCGGTGGCGCCCATTTTCGGGATCGACGGGCCGCCGGTGGCGAGCACGAGCGCCGGCGCGATGGCGACGCGATCGCCGCAGCTGACGCGGTAGAGGCCATCGGCGTGCTCGATCTTGCTGACGCCGTCCCCGAGCCGCAGCTCGACGTGTCCTTTTACGCATTCATCGCGCAGCATGGCGACGATCTGCTTGGCGGAGCCGTCGCAGAACAGCTGCCCCAGCGTCTTTTGGTGCCAGGCGATGTGATGGCGCGCGACCAGCGCGATGAAATCTTCGGGTCGATAGCGGCGCAGGGCCGACTTGGCGAAGTGCGGATTGGCGGAGATGAACCGCTCCGGCGCCGTGTGGAGATTGGTGAAGTTGCAGCGTCCGCCGCCGGAAATGAGGATCTTCTTGCCGGCCTCGTCGGCGTGATCGATGAGCAGGATTGCGCGGCCGCGCTGGCCGGCCGTCAGCGCGCACATCATTCCTGCGGCGCCGGCGCCGAGGACGATCGCATCGTAGTGAGTGGATGGGGGGAGGCTCACGGGGGGTGTGGTGCCTGGTTGGGGCTTTTGAGGTGGGCGGGCCTCGGTACGAGGGGCGCCATCCGAGTGATGGCGCGGCTTCCTGTGGGCATCAAGCGGAGATGCTGCGTGCGAGTCGGTCGGCTGCGATTCGCGGTGGTGCGGAGGAGCGATGACGGGGCCTCGCCGCGGCGGTCTGCACCAGCGAAGCGTGAAATCCACATCGATAATATTGCTGGTTATCAAAACGATGTTGGCGCGGTCCACGCGCCTAACCGAAGTGCTGCTTGACTCCATTACCGCAATCTCACATATCTCATGCATTCGGAGTGAGATACATGAAGCACAGTAAAATCGATGTCTATAAGGTATGCGGGGGCCCTGTGCTATCCGGCGCGGCGGACGGCAAAGAGGGGTTCCTCGCCATCTTCGGGAGGGCCCGGGCCGAGCCAGAGGAGGCGACACCGCTTCTGCTTGATTTCACGGGGATCGAGGTCGCCACGGCGAGTTATCTCCGGGAGGCAGTCTTTGTGCTGAAGAGCTACCTGCGGACTTCGGGTTCGAAGTTCTACCCGGTGGTCTCGAATGCGAATTCCACTGTGTGTGAAGAGCTTTGGGTGATTGCCGAGGCGAGGAAAGAGCCAATTCTTGCAGTCGAAACCTCACCGGATGGCGGGGTAACGAATCAGGTCATCATCGGAGTGCTCGATCCGAAGCAGGCAACAACTTTCGAGCGCGTGAAAGAGCTGAAGCGCACGAGCGCCGGCGAGATGAAAGAGAAATTCGGCTCAGAAGAAGAAGCCGTAGCGCCCACCGTTTGGAACAACCGTCTCGCGTCACTGGCGGCCCAAGGCCTGATACTCGAATACACGCAGGGCCGCGCAAAATTCTATCAATCCTTGTTTCCTGAGGTCCGCTGATGGGATCCGAAGAGCTCAAGAAGCGTCGCCGGACGCACGACAAGTACATCGACCGCCAGCGCGTGGCGCTTGCGACCCCCGATCTGTTCACCCGGACGCCTGAGGATCAGCCACGCTCGTGTGTTGCTTTTATCGAGCCCGGCGTCGCCGTCGATGTAGGCGACAGCTTCATCGTTGAGCCGGCCGAGAGCGGCATGCTCGGCCGGCGCGGTAACTCGGTAGCTCTGGTCTTTTCGCAGCCTCCCCTCGACATACTTGATGCGGTCCGCGGCGGCGCGGGCGCGGCAACTGGTAAGGTTGTCCGCGTCAACAGGCTGTCGCGCACGGTCGAGGTGACAATCAAATGATCTGGCGGCATTTCGCAGGGCGCAGCGACGAGAGTATGATCGATGCCCTAACGCACGATCCATGGGCCTATCCGGTTGCGCTCGGCTGCGCGTCGTGCCGACACTTTCAGGATTGCGGCGGTCTGTGCATCAAAGCACCGATCATGGACTGCCTCGACATGTGCTGCGGCTCGGCGGAGACCTGCACCCGCGTGTGCCGGAATCAACCTCCTGAGCGGTTTGTGGACCAGCTCCGGGAGATCGACGGCTTCGACCTTTCAAGCGTAGCATCCGCGCCCTTGATCGAGCACGGCATCGATGCCGAAATCGTGCCACTCGTCTATCATGGCAGCAGTCGGGTATTGGAACTGCGGAATCGCGTCTTCGCGCTGCGGCTGCCTGACATTGTCAACTTCCGGCAAGGGCACTTGCGCTTCGCGAACCGCGCCGCGCTGTGCGCTCACTATCGGATATCGGCGAGGGCTCAAATTATCCTCACTGGGGTCAACCTCGATCATCGCATCGAGGCGTGGTGGCAGCTCGGCGAACGCCGCCGGATCGAGCTTATCGAAGACATGCGTGGGCTCGGAATCGATCTTGTCACGACACCCAATTTCAGTGTCATACTCGACCAACCGCGCACGGACGACATGCATGCGATCAAGCGGATTCTCATCACGTTCTCTGAGTTCGCCAATGGCGGTCTTGCATGCGCGTTGCATCCGAACGGCCGCACCGAGCGCGATTTCGAGCGTTGGGCAGAGGAGATTGCCGCGCGGCCCGAGGTGACGACACTCGCCTATGAGTTCGTCACGGGGCCCGGTCGCAAGGCGCGGCAGCCGTGGCACCTAGTCCGCCTTGCCAAGCTTGCGCGGGGCGCCGGGCGCGAACTGGACATCGTGGTGCGTGGCGATCCTGGCGTCATCTGCTTCCTGCGGCGGCACTTCCGCAAGGTCATCTACATCGAGACGACAGCTTTCATGAAATCCTTGAAGCGCCAACGCGCCGAGCGCGTGGGAAACGATCGGCTCCGCTGGATTCCGAACGCGACAGGCGCGGGTGAGCCCCTGGATGAGCTGTTTGTTGCCAATCTTGACGAGCGCGTGTCCATGTTGCGGTCGCTGTACTTCGGGGAACCACCGTCCGCCGCCGCAAGCTGAGGTGCACTATCGAACCTCTCACCTTTTCTCTGCTCGACGACATTGCCCTGGCACTGGAGTCAAAAAAGATAACGACGGGCGACTTGCCGCCCGTTCGCGCCGATGCGCTCGGACCGCTGGTCGAACTGCGGCACGTTGCTCTTCTTAGCGGAGCGACGCGATGGTTCGACTCCGGCCGCTACAGCTCGCTTCTGCGAGCACTTGAGAGCGGCGGTAAGTGGTTCGATCCATCGAACGGAAAAGGCTTTGTGTCGGTGGCCGCCACAGAGTCAGATTATGAACATTGGACGGAGTTTCAGATGCGGGCGAAGCTCGCCGCAACCAATGCCGGGTTCGCAAGCGACGAGGCTGGTCAGTTCGTGGCTGCGATGGGTGAGCTTCGTTCAAACATCATCGAACACAGCGAACGCAAGAACACAGGATACCTGGCCTACGATACCCGTCCGAAGCGCTTCGAATTCGTCGTCGCCGATGCCGGCATCGGCGTGTTGCAAAGCCTTCGGTCGCATTCCCATTTTTCTAGCGTCGGAGACGCCGGAACAGCGCTTAGGCTTGCCCTGAGCGAAGGCGTATCCCGCCATTACGACGACAAGGACCGCGGCAAAGGATTCCGGCCGATTTTCGTTGGCCTCGCGAACGCAAGTCGTCACCTGCGGTTTCGATCTGGCGATCATAGCCGCGAGATCGAGCGAAAGTCAGACGGCACGTTACCGGCGACAACGCGGCAGCTGTCGCAGCTCCGAGGCTTTTTAAGCTCGGTTACCTGCGAGACTTAAGCGCGGCCACTCTGGGTCAAGCGGGCAGCCTAGACACAACTTTTCTGCGAATGCAGAGCTGCGGGTGTCGCCCTTACACACCGACACGAAGCCCGGCGTCAGCTCAATTGGTCGGGTCGCTTACTAGCGGACTAAAACACTGGGCCAAACGAGTTGCTGCGCGGGAAGCCCTTGGGGACGACGCGGCCGGACTGGGCGCGGGCACCGACCCACTCCTTCAACTCCGACCATGACATCGTGAAAGTCCGCCCGGCGCTGTCGACCCAGGTCAGGCCCTCCGACTTCTTGAACGCGCGCGCGTCGGCGAGAGCGCCCTCCTTCGACTTCTGCAGGATGACGCCCTTGCCGCGCGTCATCTCATTCACCTCGTCGAGCTTGAAGATCAGCATTTTCCGATTGTCGCCGACGATGGCGATGTGGTCGGCGCCGTCGGGCACCGGCACCACGAGCTTGGCCTCGTCCGGCTCGGTCACGTTCAGCACCTGCTTGCCCTTGCGCGTCGAGGCAACCACCTCGTCCTCGGGCACGATGAAGCCGTAGCCGCCGGTGGAGGCAATGAGCAGCTTGCGGCCGGGCTGGTAGGCGAACACGTCGGCGATGTCGTGGTTCTCCTCCAGGTCGATCATCAGGCGCACGGGCTCGCCGTGGCCGCGGCCGCCGGGGAGCAGAGAAGCTTCAAGGGTGAAGATCTTGCCGTTGGTGGCGAGGATGAGGATCTTGTCGGTGGTCGACGCCTTCACGGCGCGCTTGAGCTTGTCGCCCTGCTTGAAGTCGAGCTTCGACAGGTCGTCGACGTGGCCCTTGAGCGCGCGCACCCAGCCCTTGTCCGACAGAATGACGGTGACGGGCTCCTTCTCGATCAGTGCGGCGTCGAGGTCGACGTCGATAACGGGGGCGTCGGCGAAGGAGGAGCGGCGGGCGCCAAGCTTCGTCGACTTGGAATAGCGCTCGCGCGTGTGCTTGACCTCGGCGGCGATGCGCTCCCACTGCAGGTCGTCGGACTTCAGGAGCTGTTGCAGCTCGCGCTTTTCCTTCGACAGCTTGTCGTGCTCGGTGCGGATCTCGATCTCTTCGAGGCGCGACAGAGATTTCAAGCGCAGGTTCAGGATGGCTTCGGCCTGCACCTCGGTCAGCTTGAAGCGCGAGATTAGCTTGGCCTTGGGATCGTCCTCGAAGCGGACGATGCGGATGACCTCGTCGATGTTGAGGTAGGCGACGAGGTAGCCGTCGAGCACTTCGAGGCGGTGCTCGATTTTCTTGAGGCGGAACTGCGAGCGGCGGACCAGCACCTCGATACGGTGCTCAAGCCACTGGCGCAGCACGTCGCGCAGGGAGAGCACGTTGGGGATCTGGCCTGCGGACAGCACGTTCATGTTGAGGCCGAAGCGCAGCTCCAGCTCGGTGTAGCGGAACATGCTCTCCATGAGCAGCACGGGGTCGATGGTGCGGGTCTTGGGCTCGAGGATGAGGCGTATTTCCTCGGCGCTTTCGTCGCGGACATCGCCCAGGAGCGGCAGCTTCTTCTCGGTCATCAGCTCGGAGATGCGCTCGACGAGCTTGGCCTTCTGCACCTGGGAGGGGATCTCGGTGATGACGATCTGGTAGCCGCCGCGGCCGAGCTCCTCCTTGTCCCAGCGCGCGCGCAGGCGGAAGCCGCCACGGCCAGTCTTGTAGGCCTCGATGATCTGGTCGCGCGGCTCGACGATGACGCCGCCGGTCGGGAAGTCGGGACCGGGGATCATCTCGACCAGCTTCTCGATGGTCGCGTTCGGGTGCTTGATGAGGTGCAGCAGCGCCTGGCACAGCTCGTCGGCGTTGTGCGGGGGGATGTTGGTCGCCATGCCGACGGCGATGCCGGACGAGCCGTTGGCGAGCAGGTTGGGGAATGCCGCCGGCAGCACCGCCGGCTCCATCATGCGCCCGTCGTAGTTGGGGCGGAAGTCGACCGTCTCCTCCTCCAGACCTTCCATGAGGTCGGCGGCGGTGATGGTGATGCGGGCTTCGGTGTAGCGCTCGGCGGCGGGGTTATCGCCGTCGATGTTGCCGAAGTTGCCCTGGCCGTCGATGAGCGGGTAGCGGACGGCGAAGTCCTGCGCGAGACGCGCGAGGGCGTCGTAGATCGCCTGGTTGCCGTGCGGGTGGAAGTCGCCCATCGTGTCGCCGACGATCTTGGCGCACTTGAGGAAGCCGCCGTCGGGCGTCAGCCGCAGCTCGTGCATGGCGTAGAGGATGCGCCGGTGCACGGGCTTCAGGCCATCGCGCACGTCGGGCAGCGCCCGGTGCATGATGGTCGACAGCGCATATGCCAAGTAGCGCTCCTCGAGCGCGTCCTTGAGATTGATGGGCTCGAAGCCCCCGGGGCCGGGCAGAATCGGTTTTTCGCTCATGGGGATGGGCTAATACCCATCGCGCCGCGCCGCAAGCCCCAGGTTGTTGATGCACACCCTTGCCGCAGACCTCAGCTCGACGAAGGCTTGATGTTCGCGGGCAACACGCGGTTTTTCACCAGGTATTTGAGGCTGCGCGACCAGCTGTCGTCGGTGTTGCCGCGCAGATCGACGCTCTTGATGAGCAGCGCGCGGCCGGTGGCCACGTCGGTGATGTAGACGTTCATGTTGAGGATGAGGTTCGACACCTTCTGCACGCGGATCCAGGCTACGACGTCGGCGCCGGCGGTCTTGCCGTATTCGATCTCGCAGCCGCCGCACTCGCCGGGCAATTGGCCGGCTTTGATACGCGTTCGCTCTTGGGCACTTACGGGCGCGATGGCAAAGGCGCCGCTGTCAGCGAGCAGCCGCGTGAATTCCTCGCCGGTGCGGACGAGGCGCTGACGCTCGGCGTCCGTCGTCGGCTCGAGCCCCTCGTTGTCGTTCTGCAGGAAGGTGCCGAGATAGGCGAGCTTCGGTGACTCTGCAGCGTCAGCACGAAGAGGCGCGCTGAACGCGATGACGAAAAATGCCGCGAGTGCAGCGCAGCACGCGTGCCCCAGAGAAATACGGATCATCGAGAGACGATTAAGCATGCCGATCATATGGGGTCGCCATGGGCTGGCGAACACCCGCCCAGCGGAATAAGCCTCCCGTGTTCCTGAGGGAAACGCGGCGCAAGTCTTGTTTTGCCAGCATGAGTTCCCAGGTTCGCAATGGCGGCCGGCACGCGCGGTCCCGGAGCGAAGCGTAAGGAGTAGCGTCGAGGCGCCGCGCATGAGCCACGTATTTCCCAGCTACACGCGGTCGGAGGTGATCGCCGACGGCATCGTGCACGTGCTGGGGATCGCGTTCGGCATCACGGCGGTCGCGGCGCTGATCGTGCTTTCGTTCACGCATCTCGACGCGGCGTCGTCGACGGCGGTGCTGATCTACGGCGGCGGCATGCTGGCCGTGTTCATTTGCTCGGCGGCTTACAATCTCAACCGCGGACAATGGCGCTGGCTGCTGCGGCGGCTGGACCAGGCCGCGATCTACGTGAAGATCGCCGCCACGTACACGCCGTTTGCCGCAATCAAGATGGGCGGCGGCGTCGGCATGGGGCTGCTCGTCGCGGTGTGGGCGATCGCGATCATCGGCGCCAGTGCGCGGCTGATTGCGCCGGCGCAGTTCGTGCGCACGGCTTACGTGCTGTATCTGGCGCAGGGCTGGGCGGCGGTGTTCACGTTGCCGTCGATGTTCGAGGCGCTGCCAGGGACGGCGTTCGCGCTGCTGGTCATCGGCGGCGTGCTGTACACTGTGGGCGTGGTGTTCCACCTGTGGGAGAAGCTGCCGTACAACAACGCCATCTGGCACGGGTTCGTGCTGTCGGCGTCGGTCTGCCACTTCGCGGCGGTGATCAACGCGGTCGTGGTCGCGGCCTGAGCTTCCGACAAGTCAGCTGAACTGGCCGTCTGTCATATTGGCGCGGCGCCTTGCGCCGTTGCGACGGCTCCGAGACCAGCGCATGATCGCGGCTCCGATAAATCACAACCTGCATGTTCGCGCTGCGCGGCGTAGGCGCTGCTCGTGCGCGACGGCGATAGAAGGTCCGATGTCAGAGATCAGTTCGGTTCTGGACGAGCAGCAACGGTACTACGATGACCGCGCGCCCGAATACGATGACTGGTGGTATAGGCGGGGCAGCTTCGACCAGGGCGCCGCGGCCAACGCGCAGTGGCGCGAGGAAGCCGCGATTGTCGACGAAGCGCTGCGGCAGGCGGCGCTGAGCGGAGACGTCCTCGAACTGGCCGCGGGTACCGGCATCTGGAGCCAGAAGCTGCTCCAATCGGCGACCTCGCTTACGCTGGTCGACGGCTCGGCGCAGATGCTGGCGCGCAACGCCGTTGCGGGCGACGCCAAGGTCCGGACGGTGCAGGCGGACATCTTCCGGTGGCGCAGCGACCGCAGCTATGACGCGGTGGCGTTCGGCTTCTGGATATCGCACGTGCCGCGCGCGCTGTTGCAAAGCTTCCTCGGCAGCGTCGCGCATCACCTGCGCGAAGGCGGGAAGGTGTTCTTCGTCGACAACCGGCCACTGCCGGAAGCCCTGGCGCCGCACGTCGTTGATCTCAAAGGCGAGCTGATGACCCGCAAGCTGGCGAACGGGCAGACGAGCACGATCGTCAAGAACTACTACACGCGCGATGAACTCACGGCAGCGTGCGATGCGGCCGGGCTTGCGGTGGAGGTGCGCGAGACGCCGACCCTGTTCCAGTACGGGCTCGGCCATCGGCGCTAAGGCCCTTATTCCTGGGGCTGGCCCCCCCCACATGAGGGGGTGTTTGCTTGCCCGCAAAACTGGCAAGATGCGGGAAAGGGTGTAGAAAACGCCTGCAGCTCCCGAGGGACCGACCCTATGCGCCTCAAACCTACAATCCTCGCCGCAGCGGCGCTCGCCGCCGCACTCGCCTCAGTCCCCGCCCTCGCGGCGCTGAAGCCCGGCACGATGGCACCCGCGTTCACCGCGCGCGCGACGCTGGCCGGCAAGGAGTTCGGCTACTCGCTAGCAGACGCGCTGAAGAAGGGGCCGGTGGTGCTGTACTTCTACCCGGCCGCGTTCACGCCGGGCTGCAGCGTCGAGGCAAATGCGTTCGCGGAGGCGATCGACAAGTTCGCGGCGCTCGGCGCCAGCGTGATCGGCGTCAGCTCGGACGACATCGACGTGCTCAACAAGTTCTCGGTGACCGAGTGCCGGAGCAAGTTCCCCGTGGCGGCCGACGCCGACAAGACGATCATGGACATCTACGACGCGAGGCTGGCGTTCGGCTATGCCAACCGCACCTCGTACGTCATCGCGCCCAATGGCGAGATCCTGTTCGAATACACCGCGCTCGACCCAGACGGGCACGTGGAGAAGACGCTGGCGGCGGTGGAGAAGTGGAAGGCCGAGCACAAATAGCGGAAGCCAAGCCTGCAGGCGCTCTGGAAAAGCGGGTCAAGCTTCAGTGTCCGGCATCGAGATACAAAGCTTCGATTTCATCGACCGCGTCGAGGCGGTGAGCCACTCCGACGACGTCCTGCGCCTGTTCTCGCAGGAGATGCGCGGCTTCGGATTTACGAACTTCCTGATCACCGAAATGCCGCCACCGGGATCCGATCTCGCAGCGTCGATCATTCTCAACGGATGGTCGCCGGCGTGGTTCGATCGCTACATGGAGCAGGGCTTCTACAAGCACGACCCGATGGCCAAGAGAACGCGGGAAAGTGCGCGGCCGTTCTTCTGGAGCGAGGTCAAGGTCGACCGTCCGGCAGCGAGGCGGGTGATGCACGAAGCCACCGAATGCGGGCTTCACGACGGCTTCAGCGTCCCCATCTTCGGCTCCGGCAGCGTGCGCTCGTGCGTCACCATGGGTGGAGAGCGTCTCGACATTCCGCCGCGCGGCCGGCGCGCATTGCATCTCATGTCGGTCTACGCCCATGACCGTGCCCGCGCGCTGCGCGAGCCTCCCGCGTCGCTCGCAGACCGGGCCGGTCCGGAGCTTCTGACATCGCGCGAACGCGAGG
>CALRVN010000045.1:0-14618 GCA_943371625.1 Hyphomicrobium sp. CS1GBMeth3 | reverse complement strand
TTGGCCGCCGTGATCTCCTTGAGCTCGCTGTAGCGCTGGCCAGAGTAGCTTCCGCCGGGATGCGCCCACTCCTTGGGATTGTTCTGCATCCGCAATAGTTCGAGGTTAGCGAAGGCCTCATGGGAAGGGAACAAGATCAAAGCCGCCAGCAACACATAGGTGTTTTGGATACGCATGATACGTCCTCCGGTAAGGTAAGACCGCAACTGCCAATTTGTTGTCGTCGAGCTTTGTCGGCCGATAAGGCCTCACTGATGACGGCGCGAGTAGGAGATTGGGTAAGCCTCGGTGCGTGCCGTGAGCATTGGATCCGCCGGCTCTATGCCGTCCGGGAGTGCCGTCGGCAGGAACATCAACGCCCGCTCCTCGGCCTCATTGTCGGCAACTGCTTTGTCGATGACGATTTCGCCGAGCTCGACCGTCTTGCGCGTATCGGGCCAGGCAATGGATGGGTCGTCGATCTTGTCCGCGGCCTCGGCCAACTGGGCAAGCAGCTTGAACTTCACTGGCGCGCCGCTGACGCGCTTGCCGATTTCCTCGATGAGATAGTTAGGCGCGGCGCCGGTCACCTTGTCCTTGTCGAGCAGGTGCTCGCCCGCTTCCGGCACGATCTGATAGCGGGCGAAGCTCGACCCGCCGGAAGCGTTTGTGAATTTGAAGCTGTTGACGCCGAAGTACGGCAGCGTGGCATAGCTTACCGGCGGGCCTTTTTGCGTTGTGAGGAAGGTCTTGGCGACGGGATGCGTCTCGAACAGCTTGTCGAGCGCGGTGGGCTTGGCTGCTTTTGGGCCGCTGGCGGCAATGGCGATCAGCAGCTGGCGAAACTCGTCGGTGGTGGCGGTCGGAAAGCCGTTGAAGGAGTGGGTGTCGAGATCAGTCTCGGAACCATCCGGCAGCGTGAATTTGATGGCCATGCCGCGGGGGCTTGCCAGACCGTCGCTGTCGGGGATGGTCGGCACTCCGGCAAAATCGGAAAAGCGCACGGTGATCGGCACTGTTGTCGATTGTAAATGCGGTGCCTTGCTCAGCGCTGCAGCTGTCGGAGAGGGTTTGAAGGTGCCCGTCAGCACAACACCCTTGGCATGCACGGCGCGATTGTGGGTTTGCGGTCCGAAAACACCGTTGAGCGCGTCCACCATTTGCTCGGGGGTTGACGTTTGATGAGGATCTGCCTGTGCGTAGGCCGCAAGGACCATCAGCAGCCCCGCGGCAAACGTCAGGGTCATTCTCGCGGCGCTATAATTCAAATCCGCTTTCATGGGACGCTCCATCAACCTGAGAAAATACCTGTTTCAGAAATGGATCCGAAGAACCTCTCCGGATCCTGTCGCGGCGTTCGGCATCAACGGCAATCCCAGATGCCGTGGACAGTGAAGCCCTGGCAACCGGTGGCGTCGTTGGCCTGGGCGCCGACGATACCGACACTGAGAGCAAACGCGGCTGCAGCCAAAATGCTGAGAACTTTCATGGTCTTTCTCCTTCAATCTCGCCGGAATGATTTCCGACGAGCCACTCAACGCTTTGCGTTGAGAAGAACCAGCGCGAGCAACGCGCTTCTAAAACGAAGTGCCTCTTAGAGATCTTGAGCCGATCGGTTATCCGCCTCATGGCGAAACCGTCTCGAGTGCGGGCCGGGGGATGAATTCAGCGAGCTTCCCCGTGCGGCCGTTGTGCCCATCGGCGTCTGGCAACGATGGCTTCTTGTCTATGATGTTGGGCCACAGGTCTGAATATCTTCGATTGATGGAGAGCCATGTCTCGGTAGCCTGCGGATCGGCGTCAGAATAGATCGCGTTGGCCGGGCATTCGGGCACGCACACACCGCAATCGATGCACTCGTCGGGATGAATGACGAGCATGTTCTCGCCTTCGTAGAAGCAGTCGACAGGACAAACCTCCACGCAGTCCGTGTACTTGCACTTGATGCAGTTCTCGGTGACGACGTAGGTCATCGAGCTACCCTTTCGGCAGGAAGCCGATCCGCGGCTGCGCTCTGCGCGTCGGCACGAGCGCGCGTAGCGTCGCGATGAAAGGCGATACCAAGCTGCAGCGATTCCGAAATGCGCTCGGCGCGATCGATAAAAAGAGCGGCCGCCTCCGGCGGGCAGACTTTCGCGGCCGCTTCACGGAATAGGTCGAGCCAGCGGGAGAAATGTGCCTCGTTGATCTCGGGCAAGGCCGAGTGAATGGGGATCGGCTTGCCCTTATAGCGACCACTCATCAGCGTGATCGAGGACCAGAAATCACGCATCTTGCTGAGGTGCGGTTCCCAGTCATTCACGTTTGCCGCAAAGACAGGGCCGATGAAGGCGTCGCGCCTTACACGGCCGTAGAACTCATCGACCAGCCTGCCGATCATTGCGTCATCGACGCCAGCTGAAACGCCGGGGGCTCGGGCATCAAAGGACTTCGACATGGCGGCCTACTCTTGTTGCGTAGGAGACGGTGGGTGAGTTCACGCGTCTCAGAAAGCACGCGGCTTGTAGTGGTTGCTGGGCGTTCGGTCGGACGTGCCATCCGTCGTCTTGGCAACGTCTGTCCCCGCAGCGCCCCAGGTAGAGGCGCCAGGCGCACGGGTCGGCGACGGGTTATCGGGCGTTCGATCGGACGTTTTGTTTGGCGCATAGGCATGCGCAACGGTGTTTGTTGGCTCGGTCGATTCGGCCTGAGCCGGAAGCAGGGCGGCCAGTAGGGCGGCAACTCCAACAACAAAAATTTTCAGCACTGTCCGTCTCCACGTTGAATTCCACATAACATATATCATGGATACATCTTTTAGGGATTGCGTGTCTACTAAAGATGCAGTTAAGGTGTATCAATAATTAGTGAGGCTCCGCATGCAGCTAACTCGCTTCTCGGACTACGCCCTTCGCGTCCTGATGTTTGCGCACGCTGCCGACGGTCGTGTTGTCACCATCGAGGAGATGGCGCGCGTCTACGACATCTCCCGCGCCCATCTGATGAAAGTTGTGAACGCGCTGACGCGCGCGGGTTACCTTGAGGCCGTGCGGGGGCGCTCTGGAGGCGTATTGTTGGGCAAGCCCGCGGCCGACATCGTGCTGGGCGATGTTGTGCGCGCGACAGAGCCCGACTTCGCATTGGTTGAATGTTTCGGTAACGGCAATCAGTGCGTCATCACCCAACGATGCAAGCTGCAGCGGGTATTGCACAACGCTCTCGGGGCCTTCCTCACCGAACTCGATCAACACACGCTGGCGAGCATCGCGCTCCGTCCGCGAGATTTCCCCGGCTTTCTCACCGCTGCCGAGCGAGCTGCAGGCAGCTCGCGAGCGTGATCGACGGCCCACACGACCAAACGGAAGACCTTGCGGCAAACCTAGACTCCATGCGGACTGAAGCATTCTGCTCACCTACTCAAACGACAGTCTGTTGATGCGAGCGATATACATTTAGTGAGCGACCAACTCGGGCGGTGCGCCGTTGCCTCCGTTCTGCGGCGGCTGAGCCCGTTCGTGCAGGTGCGTCGCGGGTGTGCGATCGATCAAGAGACTGAGCAGCTCCGGCCGACTGTAGTGGCCGCGTGAGTCCATGAGGCGCTTGCGCTCATCAATCAAATTGAAGTCGAGATCAGCGATCACCTCACCCTCGCCGCTACGAAGTGGTTCGCCGATGAGCCGACCATCCGGAGCAACAATCGCAGTAAAGCAACCGCTGGAGATCGGACCGATCGGGCAACCCGTGTCCTGCATGATCCGAGCTTGCTGCTCGGGGTCGAGCCAGCCCGTCGCGTTGACGACGAAGCATCCCGATTCGAGTGCGTGCTGACGGATGTTGACTTCTGTCTGCTCGGAGAAAATGTCACCGGCGAAAGAGCCTGGGTACATTGCTGCGTGAATCTGCTCGCCTTCGGCCATCAGCGCATATCGCGCCAGCGGATTGTAGTGCTCCCAACACGCCAGCTGACCGACGCGCCCTACGGCACTGCCTGCGACCCGCAAGCCCGAGCCGTCTCCTTGGCCCCAGATCATTCGCTCGTGGAAGGTGGGGGAGATCTTGCGGCGATGTTGAATCAGGCTCCCGTCAGCATCGAAGAGCAATTGCGTATTGAAGAGCGAGCCGCCGTCGCGCTCGTTGACGCCGATGGCGACGACTATCCCGGTTTTCTTGCAGGCTTCGCCAATCGCGTGCGTAGCCAGCGAGGGTATGACAACCGCCTGCTCTATGAGCTGACGATGCTGCGCCCCCATTGCATAGGCCGGCTGTACAAACGCGAAATACGGGTAGTAAGGGATGATCGTCTCGGGGAACGTCGCGAATTGCACGCCCCGCTCGCCAAGCTCGTGAATCTTCTCGACCACCTTCGCCACGGTCCCTTCACGGCTGTAGAGGACGGGGCTCATCTGTACAGCTGCCGCTTTGACCGTCATGTCCGACCTCCCTGCAGCGAGTCCGTTCCAACAGCGGACGGCGCCAAAATGGTTTCGTTTCTAGCTGTAGCCGTGGTGGACGCCGCTGACATCAAAGGCGACGCGCTGCTCTTCTCCGAGTCCGGTGTCTCGCCCAGTTTGAGCCCGTCGATCGAATTCACCCGATCGGCGGTGGTCCCCACCGGAACGGTGAACAGCATGGTGGTGAATAGTAAGGGGCTCAACCTCAAGCACTCCTATGCGTCGTGCGCGAAATCGGTCTCGCCATATTTGCTGGCATATGCCACCATATGCCCAGGCCAGAGGTAGTTGCAAGCTGCTATCGTTCACGACAGCGTGTGGAGGGCTGGCCTATCAGCGGCTATGGCTGGGATATGCCCGCCAACATTGACGGCATCGTCTGATTGCGCGGCACGCCGCCGCATAAAGATAAAATGCAATGGGTCGAAGCGTCTAAATGCGGCCCAGGGACATGGTCAGCCCGTGGCGCCGTCTACCAGTGCAGCCAGCTTTGCATCGAGAGCTACAGCGGCCTTGAGCAATTGCGGATTGTCCTCGACAACCATGAGTGAGGACGGGCGAACGTAAGTCACGATTGAACCGCCGCCGTTGACATCCTCAGTGATCAGCAATTCCACGGGCGCAAATAGACCCGCTGTGATGTCGTGCCGAATCATCGTTATCGCATAAAGAGGATTGCCGATGATCCAGCGCACGACGCGCTGCGTGATGCCGTACCGGGGGAGCCACGCGCCGTGATTGATCTCCGTGAAGAACATGAAGCCGCTCGTGCCGACGTATCGTTCCTCGACAAGTCGCGCGAAGGCGTCCTCGCTAGGCTGTTCCCTTGCCAACGCATTTATGTCGTCAATGGACGCCTTGCCCATCACGTGACGCAGCCTCTGCAGAAGACTGTCGAAGCTGCGTGGCGTGCGGACGACTACGCGCGTTCCGGTGAACGACTTTGTTTCGCTGATCAGCATGGCTACCTTGCTCGCTACACACTGGCATATGCCAGTATGTACTGCGACCAATAGTCGTTTGCAAGGCGCGCGCGGCGCTTGGCATTGTGGCATATGCCTGGTAAATTGGTGCTGGTGATCCTACATCACCGGCAGGAGGCCCAATGAGTACCCCTTGTAATAACGCGATGCTGCGCCGCGCCAGCCGGATGTTGGGACAGATCTACGATGATGAGCTTGCGGCCAGCGGACTTAAGACGACCCAGTACAGTCTGATTTCGCAGATCGACAGGATGAACGAGCCCACCCTTCGCCAACTGGCGATGGAGATCGTGATGGACCTGTCGGCTCTGGGCCACACCCTCAAACCCTTGATCAGGGACGGGTACATCGCATTGCTGCCAGATGCGGAAGATCGTCGCGTGAAGCGCGTCGCGCTGACGAAGTTGGGTAAGACCAAGCTCAGGGAAACGCGCAGACTCTGGTCGCAAGCACAGAAGCGCTTCGAAACCGTCTTCGGTGAAAGCCGCGCCGCCAAGCTCCGCCAGGTGCTGGCGGAGCTTTCCTCGGAAGACTTCCGGCAGTCTTTTAATCGTTCCGAATAGCCGCTTTTAGTTTTACCTCGCGGTCGCTGCTTCCATCGGCCTTTTCAGCGTGATGCAGCACTACCCCGTCACCTCCCACACGCATGTGTGAACGACGCCGCATTGCGAGCCGCGCGGCTCTGCGCATATGGTGGCATATGCCAGCACCGGACGGGCCGCACCACCGTGAATTCGATAAGGGTGCTTGTCCGAGCAAATGGAGAATCCCATGCGTATTGCAGTCATAGGAGCAACAGGCGTGTTGGGCCGCGCCGTAATCCCGCGCCTGGTCGACAAGCAACATGACGTCTTGGCGATATCCCCGCATCCCGACAAGGCGCGCACACTCTACGGCGGCATGGTCGAGGCGGCGGTGGGCGATCTCGTTGATCCTGATGCGGAAGCCCACTTTGCAACGCTCCTCAAGGGGTGTGATGCGGTGCTCAATATCGCAACCGCGATTCCGAAGCATGGCGACCTCGGCACCACAGCGGCGTGGGCGAAAAGCGACCAAATTCGCAAAGCCGGCACCCCGCGCTTAATCAAAGCTGCATTAGCGGCGGGGGTTCAGACCTTCGTCCAGCAGAGCATCACAATGGCTTATCCCGACAGGGGGGACCGTTGGATCAGCGAAGAAACAGAGGTGATCAGCCCTGACATCATCGAGATGGAGGCAGCGCTGCGGGCGGTTTCAGTAGACAGCCTGCACTGGACTATCTTGCGCGGGGCGAGCTTCGTCGGCCCTGGCACCTTCCAAGACGATACGATACGCGCGCTCAAAGCGGGCGAGTTATCGGTCGGCTGTGCCGGGCACGCTTATCAATCCTTCGTCCACGTGAGCGATATGGCAGAAGCTGTCGTGTTGGCGGCGGAGAAGAGCCCCGCCGGCGCAGTACTCAATGTTTGTGCTGAGCCGCTGCGCGAAGGCGACTATCTGAGACGGCTCGCTCAGGCCGTCGGCGCGGCGGAGCCTCGTAATGGCGCCGAGGCTCCGTGCCCGCCCTCGCAGCGCTGCAGCAACCGAGCCGTCACGAACCGCTTGGGTTGGCAGCCCACACACAGCATCCTGCCTCAGGCACTCCACTAGACTCAGGAGAGGGCATGCCGACGTCTGAGAACATCGTCGTGACCGGCGCTTCGGGTCAGTTGGGCCGCCTCGTCATTGCCGATCTCTTGCAGAAGGCGCCGTCGGCGCAGTTGATCGGCATTGTTCGCAACCCCGCCGCCGCGCAGTCCTTGGCGGATCAAAGTGTCGAGCTCCGGGCTGCCGACTACGACGACCCGACTTCTGTAGAGCAAGCGCTCGCAGGCGCTGACAAGTTGCTGCTGATCTCGTCTAGCGAGATTGGCCCGCGTCGAGTTGGACAGCACCGCAATATTATCGACGCGGCTAGGGCGGTTGGCGTGAGTCTCCTCGCGTATACCAGCATACTGCATGCGGACAAGAACCCGATGGCGTTGGCGATATGGCACCGCGAAACGGAAGCGCTGATCCGAGCCGCGGGTGTTCCGTTCGTGATGCTTCGCAATGGGTGGTATTCGGAAAACTACACGGCCAACTCGGGCGCCGCCGCTGCGCGCGGCGCCATCATCGGAGCGGCGAAAGATGGGCGCATCTCGTCTGCCGCGCGTGCAGACTTTGCCGCGGCTGCGGCAGAAGTCCTAGCTTGTCACGCCAGCCACGTGAACAAGATCTACGAGCTAGCCGGCGACACGGCCTACACTCTCGCGGAATTGGCGGCCGAGATCGGCAGGCAGTCCGGCAAGGCGGTCGTCTACAACGACCTTAGCGAGGCCGCCTACAAGGCCGCGCTCCAGTCCACCGGGCTCGCTGAGGCCTCCGCAGAAATCTATGCAGAGAGCGACGCCAAAGCGGCGCATGGCTCGCTCTTCGACGAGGGCCGAAAGCTGAGCCGGCTAATCGGCCGCCCGACAACAACCATGGCTCAATCTGTTGCAGCTGCGCTCAGCAGCTAGCGAGATGACCCAATGACCACACGTTCTATCGAAGCCGTCGCTGTATTCTGTGGCTCGAATTTCGGCGCGTCCGAGGCGTTCGCTGAGGGAGCGCGAGCCCTCGGTCGGGTCCTTGGTGACGCGAGAATAACCCTCGTCTACGGCGGCACGACCAAGGGCCTAATGGGCGTTGTAGCCGATGCGGCCTTGGATGCTGGTGGCAACGTCCATGGAATCATTACCGACAGTCTCCATCAGCGCGGACAATCGCACGCCGGTCTCGGCAGACATGAGATCGTGCCGACACTGCGTTCCCGGAAGGAGCGGATGGTGGCGCTTGCCGATGCCTTCATTGCGTTGCCGGGAGGAATTGGAACGATCGAAGAGCTTATGGAGGTATGGGCCATGAACCAGCTTTCGGAGATCGACAAGCCCGTGGGCCTGTTGAATGCCGCAGGCTTTTTCACGACGCTTCTGCAATTCATTGATCACATGGTCGACACGAAGTTCCTGCCGGCCGCGCACCGGCGATCGATTTCCGTGGACGAACACGCTGATGTCTTGCTCGACAAGCTTCGCAGCTATGAACGCGTCGATGTGCCGAAGTGGCTTTAGGTAGTTATAGCCGGATTGGCCTGTCCTCGCGGCTTCCGAGTCCCCGTACCGCATGTCTGCTTTGGGCCAATAGTGACCAACAGGCTTTGAAATCGTACGGCGTCGCACACAGTCGGTTCGTCCCAATAGCGGTCATCAGCCCGCCCGTAGCCGGCGCCCCCTTGGCAATCGCCGACCATGTCCGCTCGCAGAGGTGAAGCGGCCGTTAGATGTCGATCTTCTCAGCGATCTCGATGGCATCGTCCACCTCGATACCGAGGTAGCGGACGGTGCTCTCGATCTTGGAGTGCCCGAGTAGGAGCTGCACAGCACGTAGATTGCCGGTGCGACGGTAGATCAGCACCGCCTTTGTGCGTCGCAGCGAGTGGGTGCCAAACTTGGCCGGATCGAGACCGATGCTGGCCACCCACTCGTGGACGAGACGCGCGTACTGGCGCGTCGTGAGCCCGTGCGAAGCACCGCCTCGGCCGGCGAAGAGTAATTGTCCGGCCTTTCGTTCTGTCAGCTTAAGGTTCTCGTCGACAGCGAGCCGCGTTTGGTCTGTCAGCTCGAATCGTACTGGTCGACCCGTCTTCTTCTGGCGGACAGTCGCGCGGTCCATCGCATATCCGCTCGGTGCCACGTCATCGACGCGCATGCCGACGACGTCGCAGCCGCGCAGCTTGCTGTCGATAGCGAGGTTGAACAGGGCGAGGTCGCGCTTGCGATCCGTCATCTGTAGTTTTGTGCGGATGGACCAGACTTGGCTCGGCCGCAGCGGCGGCTTCGCCCCAACGAGCTTTCCCTTGTTCCATGGTGGACGGCGAACCGGCTCGGGTGGGTGAGCTGAGTGAATGTTCTCCATGTTTGTCTCCCTTGTTGGAGAGACAGAGAAACATGCGCCTAGCCGGGCTCAGGCGCTCGCCGAATGTCCGGTTTCTGCCCGTATCTTCAATCGGATGGTTACCCGCCGACGAATGTGATCCTATCGGGACATTTGCTAGATGCTGGTGAGCGTGCAGCAGTTCTGAACCACAGATTTGCCGAGGCCCATTCTGACCCACGAATATGCTACGTGCCGCGCCGATTGCGGACCATTGACGCCGGACCGTGGGATTTGGGGACGAGCTGTTCACCCCATTCGGCCCGGGAGGGCGACCGAGAAACCTCGCAGCGGCCACGAAGCGCCATCCTGCAGCGCTAACGCGAGCGCTATCGCGGCTCGATGGGACCCGCCGTCGTCGCCTCCGAACGCTCGGTGCCGTTGAGGTCCTTCGGCGCATCCTCCTGCCGCCTACCTTTACCGACGAAGGGCGCTTTCCCCGTCGGGGCGTAGCTGTCGGGGTCGTGCCCGATCGTCATGGGAAACTTGGCGAACCACCCCGGCGAAAAACTTGCCTCGAACGTCTCCTCACGGGTTGGCTCGTGTCCCTCCATACGCCCTGCGACGTAAACGTTGCCACGATACGCGTTGTCGCGCGATGCCTGATCGACTTCCATCAGCAGCGCTGCAGCGTCGCCGCGCGCCTGGTTCTTGTTCAGCTGCACACCGAGCAAGAGGTTGTTGGCGAAAAGGTTCCGCGTCGAGCTGTTCTCGAATTTCACGCCGTGTCGGTCGTTGGTGATGAACAGATTGTGCAGGATCTTGTTCTCGCTCGACCCGAGCTTGGGGTTGTCGGTCTCCTGCCAGAAGGTCGAGTTGTGCCGCGTCTGCGGGCCGATGATGTTGTTGCGGATGACGCTGCGCCGGACGCTGGTGAAATTCGGACCGACCTCGCTGTCATGAAAGTGGTTGCCCTCGATAAGGAAGTAGTCGCTGGCACCCTGGCCGCCGCCGTCCTCGCCAGCGAAGGCATCGCAGGCCGGATCGTCGAAGGGGATGCCTTCCCCCTTGCACGTCGACGTCGGGTCGGCGTTGATCTGAAAATCGCTCGAGGCGTTGTCGTAGGTCTCGTTAAGGCGCACGACATTCCAGTCGCTGCCGTTGCTGATGTAGAGCCCGTGCCCATCCTCCCTCTTGGCGCCGTGGCCGACGTTGCCCTGCCAGACATTCCAATCTGACTGGCCGGAGAAGAACGGATCGCGCGACTGGTCGTGCCCCTTGCAATTGAGCACCGCCATACCGCGCGAGTGCTGGTCCGCCTTGTAGCCTGAGCCCACGACGCGGACGCCGTATTTGCCGCCGACGACCTCGAAGCCGTCCACGGCGATATAGTCGGCGTTCTCCAGGTTGAAACAGGTCTGACGGCCGGAGCTGCAGCAGGCTATTTTGACGCCGAGCGACTTGTCGTCATTGCGCTCGCCGTAGAGCACGATGGGTTCATCATAGGTGCCGCTGCCCGTCATTTCGAAGCAGCCCTGATAGTCCCCGCGCAGGAAATAGATCTGCGTACCCGGCGCAGCGTCGGCGATGGCCGCCTCGACGGCCATCGGCGTATCGCGGGTAATGCCGTTGCCGCTCCCGTCGGGGCTCACGTAGACGATACGCGATGGCTTCCAATCGGTGTCGGTGTAGTAGCGGTTGAACTTCTCCGGAAAGCTCATGTACCTGGCCGCGCGGGTGACGGCGGGCGCATCGGGCGCCGGGGTCGCCGCCTCCACTGTGGCCTTCTTGACGGTCTCGCCGGGTTTGTCGGCGCTCGTGCCGCTCGCAGCGGGCGCCTTGTCGTCACCCTCGACGCCGGCGGCCGCCTTGCCGGCTATCGACGAGGGGTTCTCGCCGCTCTCGTCATCCGCCGGCGGCGGCGCAGACTTCTTCGCTGCCTGCGGTCCTGCCGTCTCCTTCTTCGTCGGCGCCGCTTGGGTTTTCACCGGATCGGGCGTTTCTGCCCTCGCGCGCGGGGCCGTCTCGGCGACTCCCAGCTTCTTCAAGTAGGCTCGCGCTATATCGGCGTGAAAGCCGCTCGGGTAGCTCTGCAGAAATGCATTCCAGGCCTCGACGGTGCCGAGTTCCTTCGCCGCCTCGAAGGCTTCCTTGGCGGGGACGGCATCGGCCGCCCACGCAGCGCCGGCCAGTGGATGCGAGGGAACATCGATCATGGTGAGAGCGGGAGCTGCGAGCAAAATGATAATAGCTAGGCGGCGCATTAGAGGTCTCTGATCAGTTCTTGTTGCTGCTAAACATCTTCGCGCGGCCGCGTTACTTTCCGCGCTCGTCAACTACCATGTCGGTCATTTCGACGACCTCAAGATCCTTCGTCGTGACACGCATGAGCTGGCGCAGGTTGTCCACGTTCCAGCGCTCGTCCGGCGCACCGCTGATGAAATTGTCGCTGCCATTGTCAGCGAGGATCATCCCGTATTTCTTCAGGGCTTCGAGGATCACCTTGGCCTCCGGCACAAAGCCGGACGTGTCGAAGTCGGCCTTGAGGCGCACGCGCATGCCCATTGGCGGCAAGTCGTCGTCGTTGTGCGCGCTCGCCCAATGGCTGGCCGGAGGAACGTAGGCGCGGCGCGACTTCGACAGCGTAAAGCGCAGCGCGTGCTCGATCGCGCCCTTCTCCATGACCTCGTCGTAGCGCGCGAGCCCCGGCAGGATGGGCAGGCCTGCCGCGTCCGCCGACGTCCAACCCGCCGGGCGGACCTGGTTCTCATTCAGGTTCCAGATCGCGCCGCTATCGGCCTTCCAGCCACCCTTGCCGTCGGGGAACGCGTTGAACAGTTCCCAGAGCTGCCAATTGTCGCGATCGAGCACCAGCACGTGGCGATCCTCGCTGCCGTTAGGACCGCCCTCGATCGGCGCGTCCGGGGGGATACGGTAGGGACCGGGATCGCTTTCGTCCGCGTAGGTGAGCGGCACCTGCACCTTTGCCTGGTCCGCGCCAACAACGACATAGGGAATGCCGACAGGTACGCCTTCCCATTCGGGACCGAAGGCGGCGCGCAGCGGCTTGTCGAGGCCGACGCGAGCGAGAATTTTCTCCGAGTTCGGGTCGACCGGAGACTGAGAGATGTCCGCGTTCCACGGACTGTCATCGGGAAGCAGGCGCCGCCCCCCTAGACTGGCATTGGGGCCGAGCTGCACTTCGCCTTGTGTCCCGCTTGGCGCCACACTGGCGACGGGCTTTTCCTCGGCGCTATCTGCTTGGTCGACGGCGCCCGGCTGTCCCGGATCGACGCCGAGCTTTTTCAGGTAGGCGCGTGCAAGATCGGCATGAAAGCCGTCTGGATAGCTTTCGAGAAACACGTTCCAGGCGTCGACCGTGCCCAGTTCCTTCGCTGCCGCGAACGCTTCCTTCGCCCAGACGTCGTCCTGCGCCCGTGCGTTGGAGATCCGGATCGGGCCTGACGCATTGATAGGGTCAAAGGAGGGAGCAAGCGGCGCGGCGACAAGTAAAATTGCGAGCCCCAGGCGGTTCATGCGCGCTCCTAACCCACGGTTTCGATCGCCACGGTAAGGTGCGCGCACAGCGCTTACAAGGCTCTAGGTTTTGTCGGCGCCGACGTAAACCTTACCGCCCAGCTCGCGGAACTTGGCGCTCATCTGGCCCATGCCGGCCTGAAACGCGGTCGCACCGGCGACGTCGGTCGCCGGATTGATCTGGGTCGTTTTAATGTTCACCTTGCGATCGGTATCTGGCCCAGGCCTTCGAACCGGCGGGCTCTGGCAATCGTGGATCCGTCGGTGGAGTTCCTCCGGGCGTTCGCGTTCGCACTCTATGTCCGCTGTCAAAAGTCGAAGCCGACGGCCCTGAGCGCTAACTGCAAGAAACTGGTATGTGACCGCTGCCGACTTAGGTCGACCAAAGACGTGTCTTATCCGTCCGTCCCATCAGCGGCCATGGACCCCTGTGCCGGTTTCGACAACGACAGCCATCCGAACAAGTCCGCTCTCGAAGTGGCCGCGTCACCGACTATGGCCTTGCGTGACCCGTCGCCAACGCCAGTACGGTCGCGATTCCACCCGAGGTCTCATTCCGGGGTGGGCATCAGGTCTAGCTCGCGGCACGCGCGATCGACTGCCACCAAGAGCGTTGGTAAACGATTGATGCCGTGCATATCGCGGATCAGTTCCTTAGCGTCGTCAAGCGCGATCCCGCGGCTCGTCACATAGAGTGGCCGCTTGCTCTTGCCCCGCAAGACTTCTGTCTCAGCCCGCGTCCCGACGAAACGGCTCTTTGCGACCCCTATGACGGGAACCTGTTCTTGCAGAGCAGAAAACAGGTGCGCGCCGAGGCCGTCCCGCTGGTCCACTCCCAACGTCACGTAGCCGTCGATAACGATCGTCGCCGGCATCTTTGGGAAGCGATGCAGAAGCCCCAAGACGTGCGGCAACTCTCGCTTGAAGAATTGTCCGGGCTCGTACGGCTGGGCACTCCCGAGGCGCACCACCTCGGTTCGGGCGATCACGTCAGACCGCCAGTCGGCGAACGCAACCCCGGCAGCCACTGCCCGACCATCGCCCAGATAGTGTACATCGACGGCGAGGTGGAAGCTCACGATGCCTCGTCCTCTCCCTCATGGTCTGACTCTCGGTGACGCACGAGCGCCTCATAGCCATGGAACCAGCAGTACGTGCCGTCCGCGTTGAGATGGGCGCGATAATATCGGCCCCGATCGAAGCACGTCTTGGCATCGTCTTTCACCCAAATCTCGCAATCGATCGCGTCGTGTGCGAAGACAAAGGCGTGGTAGATGAGAGGCTGAAGCGGTGTCTGCTCCTTGCTAAAGAGCTTGTCGGCGGTGCCGAAATAGCCCTCGAAGACGAGCATACGGTCGTGACGCAGCATGACCGACCGAACGTAGCCTTTCGCGCGTCGGCGGAAGATTTTCTCGATGCTCCACATCGAGCGCGCCTCCTGGGAATGCAGAATGTTGCAAATGACGCTTATCGGGTTGGATCCCGCTCAGCAGCCTCTGCACCCCCTGGTGGCTGAGACGGTGAGAGATGTCCTACTCGGAGGTATTGGCCCGCCCGCTTTGAGGTCGGAAGCGGTCCTCGTGATGAATGGCCAAGATGGGCCGCCACGGTACTGCAACGGCCCAGTTGAATTGATCATCCTGCACTCACCTGGAAACTATCCTTGGCAATACGCTTACCAGTTGGCCCACGAGCTAGGGCACTTGTCAGCGCGATCAGATTTGAGGTTCCCCCGTAGCGATGGGCTTATGTGGATAGAGGAGGTGCTCGCAGA
>CALRVN010000044.1:0-14852 GCA_943371625.1 Hyphomicrobium sp. CS1GBMeth3 | reverse complement strand
CCGTACGAGATCGGCGATCACAGGCCCGGCTCGCACGTCACCTATAAGCGGCGTGCCGACTATTGGGCGAAGGATCTGCCGGTCAATCGCGGCAAGTTCAATTTCGACGAGCTGCGCTACGACTATTATCGCGATCGCACCATCGAGCTGGAAGCGCTGAAGTCGGCCAACATCGATTTGCGCGAGGAGTTCACCTCGCTCGACTGGTCGCGGGCCTACGACATCGCGTCGGTGCGCGACGGCAGGCTGATCCGGCTCGTGCTGCCGGACGACCGGCCGTCGGGCGCGCAGGGCTTCTTCATCAACACACGCCGCGAGCAGTTCAAAGACCCGCGCGTGCGCGAAGCGCTCGATCTCGCCTTCGACTTCGAATGGTCGAACAAGAACCTATTCTTCGAGCTCTACAAGCGGACGCAAAGCTTCTTCGAGAACTCCGACATGAAGGCCAAGGGGCCGCCCAGCCCTGAGGAACTTGTGCTGCTGGAGCCATTCAAGGACAAGCTGCCGGCGGAAGTCTTCGGCGAGCCCTACTCTCCGCCGGTCACCGACGGTTCGGGGCGCGACCGCCAGTTCCTGAAGCGCGCGCGCGATCTGCTCACCGCCGCCGGTTACGGCGAGGGCGGCAAAGTGCTGAAGCTCGAGATCCTGAGCTTCGAGTCCGGTTTCGAGCGCATCATCCTGCCGTACATCGCCAACCTGAAGCGCATCGGCATCGACGCGAGCCTGCGGATGGTCGACCCGGCGCAATACGAGCGCCGCATCAAGGCGTTCGACTTCGACCTCGCTATCGAGCGCTACAGTCTGCGCCTCACGCCCGGTGTCGAATTGAAAAGCTACTGGGGATCGGACGCGGCCGGCATGTCGGGCAGCTTCAATCTTTCCGGTATCAAAGACCCTGTGATCGACGCGCTGATCGACAAAGTGGTAGAAGCCAAATCGCGCGCCGACCTCGTGACAGCAAGCCGCGCGCTCGACCGTGTGCTGCGGGCCGGGCACTATTGGGTGCCGCAGTGGTACAAGGGCGAGCACAACGTCGCGTTCTGGAATCAGTATTCGCGCCCGGCGATCAAACCCAAGTACGAAGAGGGTTGGATCGAGACATGGTGGTTCGATCCCGATAAAGCAGCCAAGCTGAAGCAGAATTGAGCTCCGCCCGATGGCCGCCTACCTTTTGAAGCGCCTGTTGCTGATCATCCCGACGCTGTTCGGCATCATGCTGATCAGCTTCGCGATCATTCAGTTCGCGCCGGGCGGTCCGGTGGATCGCATCATTGCGCAACTCACGGGGCACGACTCGTCGATCACCTCGCGCATCGGCGGCGGCGGCGGCGAGATGCTCTCGGGGGGCAATCAGGCGGCGCTCGGCCAGGGCGGCGCGGACTCGGTCACGTCGAAGTATCGCGGCGCGCAGGGGCTCGACCCGGAGTTCATCAAGAGCCTCGAGAAGCAGTTCGGCTTCGACAAGCCGGCTTACGAGCGCTTCTACCTGATGATGAAAAACTACCTCACCTTCAACTTCGGAAAGAGCTACTTCCGCGACGTCTCGGTGCTGCAGCTGATCAAGGAGAAGCTGCCGGTCTCTATCTCGCTGGGCCTGTGGATGATGCTGATCTCGTACATGATCTCCATCCCGCTCGGCATCCGCAAAGCGGTGCACGACGGCGAGCCGTTCGACACATGGTCGAGCACGGTGCTGGTGATCGCCTATGCCATTCCGGGGTTCCTGTTCGCGGTGCTGCTCTTGGTGCTGTTCGCCGGCAGCGCATTTGTGCAGTGGTTCCCCTCGCGCGGGCTGACATCGGACAACTGGGACCAGCTGTCGATGTTCGGCAAGGTGGTCGACTACTTCTGGCATCTGACACTGCCGCTGATCGCCATGTCGCTGACGGCGTTCACGACCATGACGTTCCTCACCAAGAACTCGTTCCTCGATGAAATCCGCAAGCAGTACGTGATGACGGCGCGGGCCAAGGGCCTGAGCGAGAACCGGGTGCTCTACGGGCACGTGTTCCGCAACGCGATGCTGCTGATCATCGCCGGCTTCCCGGGTGCCTTCATCGGAGCGTTCTTTGCCGGCGCGCTGCTGATCGAGACGATATTCTCGCTCGATGGCATCGGGCTGTTGTCGTTCGAATCCATTGAGAAGCGCGACTATCCAGTGGTGTTCGCCACCTTGTGGATATTCTCGCTCATGGGGCTACTCCTCAACATCATCACCGACTTCGTCTACACGATGGTTGATCCGCGCATCGATTTCGAGAGCCGGGAGGTGTAGTGCGATGATCGAGAAATTCGCCATCACGAGCGGCAAGGGATCGAGCGAATTTCTCGATCTGAATCGCACTACCGACTCCACGATTCTAGTGCCCCTTATCATTCCGAAGTTCGCTCCCGCCTCTGGCTGCAAACTCCGGCGAACTTCGGAATGGGGGCACTAACAGTGGACGACCTCAGGGCCCTCGAGACACCGCTGCCGCAGTCGCAGCCACCGCCCAGGGAAGAGCATCGCGACCTGCTGCCGCCGTGGCTGCGGAACCGCCTGCCGTCGGCCGAGAAGATGAGCCCGCTCAACCAGAGGCGCTTCGCCAACTTCAAAGCGAACCGGCGCGGCTATTGGAGCCTCATCGTTTTTCTTATCCTGTTCGTGCTGTCGCTGTTCGCGGAATTCATCGCCAACGACCGCCCGCTACTCGTCAGCTACAAAGGCGAATGGTTGTCGCCGGTGCTGGTCGACTATCCGGAGTCGAAGTTCGGCGGTTTCCTCGCGGTCACCGATTTCAAAGACCCGGTGAACATCGACGAGATCAACAGCAACGGCTGGGCGATCTGGCCTCCGATCCGGTACTCGTACGACACGATCAACAAGGACTATCCGGGACGCAAATCGTCCGACGGATTGTGCCTCGGCTATCCCGCGCCACCGCCATGGGCGTCGAGTGCGCCGCTGTGCGATGCGCCGCCGGACCAGATCGCGCGCTTCAAGGCGTTCGGAAATACGAACTGGCTGGGGCTCGACGACCAGGGGCGGGACATCGTAGCGCGCGTCATCTACGGCTTCCGGGTATCGGTGTTGTTCGGGCTGCTGCTGGCGATTTTGTCGGCAGCAATCGGCGTCACGGCCGGCGCTATACAGGGCTATTTCGGCGGCAAGACCGACCTCATCTTCCAGCGGTTCCTGGAGATCTGGTCCTCGGTCCCGTCGCTGTTCGTGCTCATCATCATCTCGTCGGTGCTGGTGCCGGGCTTCTGGACGCTGCTCGGTATCCTGTTGCTGTTCGAATGGGTCAACCTCGTCGGCGTGGTGCGAGCGGAGTTCCTGCGGGCGCGCAACCTCGAATACGTGAAGGCGGCGCGCGCGCTCGGCCTGTCGCACCGGAAGATCATGTGGAAGCACATGCTTCCCAACGCGATGGTGGCGACGCTGACGTTCCTGCCGTTCCAGCTTTCGGGTGCGGTCGCGGCGCTCACGGCGCTCGACTTCCTCGGGCTCGGCCTGCCGCCCGGATCGCCGTCGCTGGGTGAGCTGCTGCTGCAGGGCAAACGGCACCTCGAGGCGCCATGGCTCGCCCTCACCGGCTTCTTCTCGGTGGCGATCATGCTGTCGCTCTTCATCTTCATCGGCGAGGCCGTGCGCGATGCGCTCGACCCGCGCAAGACATTCCGATAGGTGCCGCGATGACAGCTAAAAATCATCGCGCGCTGCTCGAGGTCCGGGATCTGTCGGTCGCGTTTGCGCGTGGGACGGTGGTTGCCGCCGACCAGGTTTCGTTCCGCATCGGCAAGGGCGAGACGGTGGCGCTGGTCGGGGAATCGGGTTCCGGCAAGACTGTCTCGGCGCTGTCGATCCTGCGGCTGCTGCCCTACCCTTCGGCGTCGCATCCGGGCGGCGAGATCTGGTTCGAAGGCCGGGACATGCTGAAGCTGTCGGAGCGGCAGCTGCAGCAGGTCCGCGGCGACCGCATCTCGATGATCTTCCAGGAGCCGATGACGTCGCTCAACCCGCTGCACACGATCGAGCGGCAGGTCGGCGAGGTGCTGCGCGTCCACAAGCACATGGACGAGCCGGCGGTGCGCGAGCGCGTGCTGGAGCTTTTACGCAAGGTCGGCATTCGCGATCCAGAGCAGCGGCTCGACGCCTATCCGCATCAGTTGTCGGGCGGGCAGCGGCAGCGCGTGATGATCGCGATGGCGCTCGCCAACGAGCCGGATCTGTTGATCGCTGACGAGCCGACGACGGCCCTCGACGTCACGATCCAGGCGCAGATTCTAGAACTGCTGAAAAAGCTGCAGCGCGAGATGGGGATGGCGATGCTGCTCATCACCCATGACCTCGGCATCGTGCGCAAGATGGCCGAGCGGGTCTACATCATGCAGGCCGGCAAGATCGTCGAGGACGGCGCGACCGAAGACATCTTCACGAAGCCGCAGCATGCCTACACGAAGCAGCTGCTCGCGGCCGAGCCGAAGGGCGATCCGCCGCCGCCGAATGACAAAGCGCCGGTCGTTGTCGAGACGGACAACCTCAAGGTCTGGTTCCCGATCAAGCGCGGGCTGTTGCGGCGCACGGTCGACCACGTGAAGGCGGTCGACGGCCTGTCGCTGAAATTGCGCCAGGGGCAGACGCTCGGCGTCGTCGGGGAATCCGGCTCCGGCAAGACGACCCTCGGGCTCGCCATCCTGCGGCTGATCTCGTCGGAAGGCCCAATCGTCTACATGGGCAAGCGCATCGACGGGCTGACGAGCCGCGACATGCGCCCCTTACGCAAGGACATGCAGGTGGTGTTCCAGGATCCTTACGGATCGCTGTCGCCACGCCTGTCGGTCGGACAGGTGATCGAGGAAGGCCTCCTGATACAGGCGCCGGAACTCGACTACGATCAGCGGCGCGCGCGGGTCAGTGCGGCGCTGAAGGAAGTGGGCCTCGATCCCAACGCGCAGGACCGGTATCCGCACGAGTTCTCGGGAGGGCAGCGACAGCGCATCGCCATCGCGCGCGCCATGGTGCTGCAGCCGAAGTTCGTGGTGCTCGACGAGCCGACGAGCGCGCTCGACATGTCGGTGCAGGCGCAGATCGTCGACCTTCTGCGTAGCCTGCAGAAGAAGCACGATCTGGCGTATCTATTCATCAGCCATGACCTGAAGGTCATCCGCGCGCTGTGCAACTACGTCGTCGTGATGCGCAACGGTAAGGTCGTCGAAGAGGGTGCGGCCAAAGACGTATTCGCAAACCCGCGCGAGGAGTACACGAAGGCGCTGTTCGCGGCGGCGTTCAACATCAGCGTCGAGCACGCTAACGTGCTGGCCGGCTAATCCGAGACGACTGCAACAACGATGGGAGGTGCACGTGGCCAACGAGAAGCCCCGGCTGAAACTCTATCATGCGACGCCGTCACGCTCGTCCGTCGCCATGTGGATGCTGGAAGAGGTGGGTGAGCCGTACGAGGTCGAGCAATTGGACCTGCGGGCGGGCGACCAGCTGAAGCCGGAATACCTCGCGATCAACCCGATGGGGAAAGTGCCGACGCTGATCGACGGCGATGTCGTCGTGAGCGAGGTCTCTGCCATCTGCTGCTATCTCGCCGATGCCTATCCGAAGGCCGGGCTGGCGCCGGGGCTGAATGACAAGCTGCGCGGGCAGTACCTCAAGTGGCTGTTCTTCGTGCCGAGCTGCGTCGAGCCGGCGATCCTGGACAAGGCGATGAACCGGCCGGAGCCGCCGCGCTCTACGGCCGGCTGGGCCAACTACGATACGGTCATTTCGGTGCTGCGCGACGCGACGGCGAAGGCCTCGCCGTATCTGCTCGGTGAACAGTTCACTGCTGCCGATGTCGTCGTCGGCGCGAGCCTGCGCTGGCTGATGCAGTTCAAGCTCATTCCCGAGCTGCCGGAGTTCGTTGCCTACACGAAGCGCCTCGGCGAGCGTTCCGCGTTGCAGCGGCAGCTCGCGAGGGACGCGGAAATCATGCAGCGGAAGGCTGGCTAGTTCGCAACCGGGGACGAGCGCACTATTCCGCTTGAATGCCATGATCGTTGCGGCATCGTAATGCGCATCGATCCAGCGGAGCCCGTAAGCGATGCTGCCCGACGACGTGTTTCGCTCCAGACTGCAGTCGACGATCACGGCCCTGCGCTATTGGGCGCCGTCGGTCGCCGACTCGGCGCGCCTGGAAGAAACCGAGGCGAGCGACTATTGGCGCATCCAGGTCGCACCCGAGATGGCGTCGGCGTGTGCGTTCGAGCTGATCCTGCACGCCGACCAGCGTTATGATCTCGCCATCGCCGACGAGACGTACGAGAGCCTGCCGATCGAGGCATTCGAGTGGTTCGTGCCGTTCGCCAATGCAATCGCCGACGGCGAGGTCGTGCAGCGGCGGTGGATCAGCCGGCTGACCGGGCTGGAACGCTCGGTCGAAACGATCGTGATGCTCGGCAATGGGCGCATCTGGCGCGAAGGGCGCGGGGCGACGCAGCAGCGGATGCCGACGCTGGACGACGACGGCACCGAGCTGCGGGAACGAAGGTTTCTGCCTTACAGGCGGTGACGCGAGCTCTCTCTCTGTCATCCCGGGCGAAGCGAGTGTCGCGAGCGAGACCCGGGACCCAGGAGAAAAGTGCGCAGCTCCCGATATCGAGGCTTCGCCACACCTTACGCTGGGTCCCGGATAGCGGTTCGCTGCGCTTACCGCTTCCGGGATGACAGAAGAAGTTTAGGCCGAGGGACGGGCGGAGAGGCCGGGGAGGCGCTTTACGGCGGCGATGTCGGCGCCGAGCTTGGCGATGCGCTCGATGGCTTCGGGAAGCGTTTCCGCGGCCACCTGCATGTGATGCGCGTTGGCGTGCACCAGCGTGATGCTGTCGGCCATGATGCCGACGTGGCCCTTCCAATAGATGAGGTCACCGCGCTGGATGCCGTCCAGGACATCGGGGATCTCGACCTTGGTGCCGAGCTCGGCCTGCTGCATATCGGTATCGCGGGGGGCAGAGATGCCGGCCGCCTCGAGCGACATCTGCACGAGACCGGAGCAATCGATGCCGAGCCGTGTGCGTCCGCCCCAGAGATACGGCGTGCCGATGAAGCGCTCTGCGATCTCGACGAAATCAGGTGCGCGGCGGCTCGCCTCGGCAACATGCCTGGCGACAACGAAGCCGCCGCCCTTCAACATGACGAAGCGGTCGTCGGCTTCGACGACGCACAGCTCGGCGTTGATGCTCAAGTGCATGAGCGGCGGGGATTTGATGTCGGGGACGGGGTAGACGAATGTTCCCAGCGCGCGGACGCGGTGCGTCGGGGTGTCGATCTCGGCGGACAGCGCCTCGGAGGGCACGTAGCCGACATACCGGTCGCGATCGAGTTGCAGCCACGCCCAGCCGTCGCGCTCGTCGTAAACCGTCACGCGCTCCCCGAACAAGGCCTCGGTCTCGAAGCCGAGCGTCGGCGAGGGGCCGCGCCGCAGAGGCACGGACGAGCGCATGATCTGAGCCGGATAGCCGTCGGCGTAACGCAGTGCGCCGACCTTGCCGAGGAGGCTGGTAGCAGCGAGGTCGGGGCGGAAGACGTGACGGCGCGGATCGAGGCGCCCGATGATGCCCTCCGGGATCGTCACCTTTGCGTCCTCGCCCACGTCGCTCATGAGAGCGCCTCCTTGGCCAGCACGGCGTAAAGCGCGCGCGCGACCTGTGGCTCGCCGCCGCGCGGGCCAAGTGCGTTTCCTGACGGGCGCCAGCCGAAGATATCGAAGTGGGCAAAGCGCTGCGCGTTGACGGCGAAGCGCTTGAGGAACAACGCAGCGGTGATCGAGCCAGCCATCGGCGCCTCCCACACGTTGTTCATGTCAGCCAGCGGGCTATCCAGCTTGGCATCATAGCCCGGCCACAGCGGCAGGCGCCAAACCGGATCGCCGATGCTGGCGGATGTCGTCACCATGTCGGCGGCAAATGCGTCGTCGTCGGTGAACATCGCCGGCAAATCAGGCCCGAGCGCGACGCGCGCTGCTCCGGTCAGCGTGGCGAATACATAAAGACCCTGCGGCTTCTCTTCGCCCGCGAGCGTGATGGCGTCGGCGAGAACGAGGCGCCCCTCGGCGTCGGTGTTGCCGATCTCGACGGTGGTGCCGGCGCGCGAGGTGAGCACGTCGCCGGGACGGAAGGCGTCACCGGAGATGGAATTCTCGGCGGTCGGGATGAGCATGCGCAGACGCACGTTCGGCTTTTGCGCCATGATCATGCGGGCGAGCGTCAGCACGGCAGCGGCGCCGCCCATGTCCTTCTTCATGAGGAGCATGGCGCTGGACGGCTTGATGTCGAGGCCGCCGGTGTCGAAGGTGATGCCCTTGCCGACGAGCGTGACCGTGCGCGCGCCCTCTTCTCCCCAGGTGAGGTCGATCAGACGCGGGGCGCGGGGGCTGGCCCGGCCCACCGCGTGGATCATCGGGAAGTTTTTGGTCAGCAGATCGTCGCCGGCAATGACCTGGATGCGCGCGCCGTAACGGGCGGCGAGGTCGCGAGCGGCGGTTTCAATCTCTGCCGGGCCGAGGTCGGAAGCCGGCGTGTTGATCAGATCGCGGCCGAGGCGAACGGCTTCGATGGTGTCGAGCGCAAGCGCGCGGTCGGCGCCGTCGGGAAGGCGTAGGCTGACGTTGCGGGCGCCGTTGGCGTTCTTCTTGTAGCGGGCGAAGCGATAGCCACCGAGGCCCCAGGCGATGGCAGCGAGAGTCGGATCCGACGCGGCGGCGGCGAGGCGATAGCTGCCCGCTGGGAGCGTTTGCGGCAGCTGGCCGAACAACAGCTCGGACGATCCCGATGGTTCGCCGCAAGCATCCTTGCCAAGCCCGAACAGGACAGCCGCGATGCGCCCATCGGCGCCGGGCACCAGCGTCTGCTGTTTGGCGGCGCCCTTGAAGCCTACGGCCTTGGCCCAAGTCATCTGCTCGGGCGAAAGCGGCAGATCGTCGAGGGATGCGTCCTTGCCGACGGCAAAGATCGGCGTTTCACTCCCCGCGTCCCCGCCGCTGACGAAGATGTCGTCGGCCTGGGTCAAATCGCGCGGCACAGTCTCATCGTTCATTTGTGCATGCTCGCTGCTGGCAAGCCATAACCTGGTCGGGCAACTCGTGTGGTTGCGTGGTGGTGCTTCTTGGAAGCACTCTATTGGCGCATAGCCCGGCCGACTCGGGGGGCACAAGACAGGATCATAGAGGGCAAGGCAAGAGCATGGCCGCAGATCAGTATCGGTTGGTGATCGGCAACAAGAGCTGGTCGAGCTGGAGCCTCCGGCCCTGGCTGGCGATGCGGCGCTCGGGGCTGGCGTTCGAGGAAATTAACATTCAGCTCCGGCAGCCGGAATCCAAGTCCGAAATCCTGAAGTACAGCCCGTCCGGCATGGTGCCGCTGCTGATCGACGGGGACTTTGCGGTCTGGGACAGCCTCGCCATCCTCGAGTATCTCGCGGACGCGCATGCGGAAAAAGGCCTCTGGCCGTCGGACCGGCGGGCGCGGGCGATGGCGCGCTGCGTGTCGGCCGAGATGCACTCCGGGTTCATGCCGCTGCGGCGGAACTGCTCGATGGATATTCTCGCCGCGATCCCGCTGGAGCCGGTACCGGAGGATGTCGAGGCCGACGCGCGCCGCATCATTGCCCTATGGCAGGCGTGCCGGGCGCAGTACGGGTCAGGGGGGGCGTTCCTGTTCGGCGAATTCACGGCTGCCGATGCGATGTATGCACCCGTCGCGTCGCGTTTTCGTACCTACTTGCCGGACCTTACAAAATTCGGGGACGACGGTACGGCGGCAGCCTACGTCGAGACCATCTTCGCAATGCCGGAGATGAACGAGTGGATCGAGGGGGCCCGGGAACAAGTGGCGGAGGGGCCATAGGCGGCGGCGAGTTAACTCCCTCTTAGCGAGGCTTAATCGTTTATTGAGAAGTGTCTCACAACCTGACGGTCAAAGGACAGAGATTCGGGTCTCAACCCGCTCTCGTTTGTACCGCTCAGGGAGACCACGATGCAGATCGCTTCGCCTCAGCTACGGGCTCGCCGGCTTCGGCACGGGGGCACGATCGCCGCCCTCAGCGCCTCGCTGCTGCTCGGCGCGTGCGGGCAGACACTCAATTCGGGAAGCGAGACGCTGTCGCTCAACGCGACGGACCGGGGCGCTCCGGGCAAGGGGCAGCAAGTTGCACAGTCAAACGTTCCGCCGCCGGCGGCGGGATTAAGCGAGGATCTGCTCAAGGCGACCGACTACTGGGGGAAGGCCTACTCGAAGAACCCGCGCGACCTCAAGATAGCGCTGAGTTATGCCCGCAATCTCAAGGCGATGGGTGAGAAGCGCCGCGCCCTTGCAGTGCTGCAGCAGTCTTCGCTCTACAATGGACAGGATCGCGAGCTGGCAAGCGAATACGGCCGACTGGCGCTCGATCTGGACCAGGTGGCGGTGGCCAAGCAGCTGCTCGCGATCGCCGACGATCCGGCACGGCCGGACTGGAAGGTCATCTCGGCGCGCGGCGCTGCCCTCGCTAAGGAAGGCAACTACAACGAGGCAATCCCTTACTTCGAACGGGCGCGGGCGCTGTCGCAGGACCAGCCGTCGGTCATGAGCAACCTCGCCCTCGCCTACGCCATGAACGGCGAGCCGGCCAAGGCCGAATCGATGCTGCGCACCGCGGCGCAGACGGACAACAGCTCGCCGCGCATCCGGCAGAACCTCGCTCTCGTGCTCGGCCTGCAGGGAAAATACGACGAAGCGAAGCTGATTGCCGCCCGCGATATTCCAATGACCAACGCGAGCGAGAACGCAGACTATCTGCGGCAGGTCGTGAAGCTCGACCCCAAGTCGGTGCCGAACTCCGGGTCTGAAACCTGGGACACGGAGTCCAAAACGGTCGCCGAACTTCCGGTCATGAACGCGGTGCCGGTCGAGAAGGTCGCCCGGATGTCCGGAAGCGCGCCGTCCGATCCTGCAGCGGCCAACGACAGCGGCTGGGTGGTCGGGTCAGTCCCGGCGGCGGCTCCGGCTAAGGTGGCAACCAGCGGCAAACGCGGCGCGAAGCCGGACGATAACATCATGTCGGTGTCGGAAATGGCGGCTCAGTTCGGAGCCGCTGAAGATGCAACCGGCAACGGCGCGGCTTGGTCTTCACAAGTCGCTCACGCCAAGCGCTGAGACGCGAGTGACGCCTGTACCCGGGAAGCGCAGACAGCGCTTCTCAGGCCCATTGGAAGTAGCCGAGTGCGGCGGGGAACAGGATGATGACGAACAGCACCGGCAAGAAGAACAGAATCATCGGCACGGTCAACTTCGGCGGTAGCGCTGCGGCCTTTTTCTCCGCTTCGGCCTGACGGATGTCGCGGTTCTCCTTGGCCATGACCCGCAGGGCCTGCCCCACCGGCGTGCCATAGCGTTCGGCCTGCACGAGCGCGGTTGTGACCGCCTTCACGCCCGGCAGTCCCGTGCGCTTGCCGAGATTGTCGAACGCCTGGCGACGATCCTGGAGATAGGAAAGCTCTGCCGTGGTCAGGCTCATCTCCTCGGCAAGTTCGAGCGACTGGTTGGCGACCTCCTTCGACACCTTGCCGAATGCGGCCTCGACCGACATGCCGGACTGCACGCAGATCAGAAGCATGTCGAGCGCGTCAGGGAAAGCCAATCGGATCGACGTCTGGCGCTTCTGGATCAGGTTCTGGATGAACAGGCTCGGAGCGTAGGAGCCGGCAAGGGCAGCCGCGATGCACATCATCAGCTTGACGAACGTCGGGTAGTCGGTGACTCCAAGCACGAAGAAGTAGAAGCCTGCGGCGAGAAAGAATAGCAGCGGTGCGGCGACGCGGAAGAACATGAAGGCGATAAGCGGGGCCTGGCCGCGCAGTCCGGCGCGTTTGAGGCGATCGCGGAGATCGTCGGTGTCGAGCATCTTGCGCAAGTTCAGGGCGTCGACGATCTGCTGCATGTAGCCGATCGGCGTCCGACGCAGAGAGCCTTGGCGTTCGCGGGCAGCGATCTCGGCCATGCGCTCAGCACGCATCTTGTCGCGCTCGACCGCCATGGTGCGCATGCGCTGGTTCATCCGATCCTCAGCCAAGATCGGCATCGCGATGGTCAGCACGGTCGCGAACGCGCAAATCGCCGCCAATATGGTGACGAGGAACGTGGGATCAGTGAAGAGCTGGATCAGATCCATTGCCATTTACCTTGGACTTGCAGCGCCGCCTCGCGCGCCAGCATCAGAACTTGAAGTTGATCATCTTTTTCATCATCAGAACCCCCATGAGCATCCAAATCGCGCAACCCAGCAGGGCCACATTGCCGGTGCGGGTGGTAAAGAGCGGCATGATGTAGCCGGGAGTAGACATGAAGAGCAGGAACATGACGGTCGGGGGAAGGCCCGCGAGAATCATCGCCGACGCCTTGGCCTCGGCGCTGAGCGCTTTGACCTTCATCTGCAAACGGACGCGATCGCGCAGTACACCCGACAGGTTGCTGAGCGCCTCGGAGAGGTTGCCGCCGGCCTGCTGCTGAATGGCAATAACGATCGCCAGGAACTTCACTTCAGGAAGCGGCATACGGCTCGTGAGCTTATCCAGCGCCTCACCAAGCGGGACGCCGACACGCTGCTGATCCATGATCTCTTGGAATTCGCTCGCCAACGGTTCGGCGCTCTCACGCGCGACGATCGACAAACATTCGTTGAGCGGCAAACCCGATTTCATGCCGCGCACAACGATGTCGATGGCGTTCGGCAGCTCAAGGGTGAACTTCGTTTGCCGCTTCTTGGTGCGCCTGTTGATGTACCAGCGCGGCGCACCGAACACGCCGATCAAGCCGAGCACGACTTGAAGGAACATTCGCGTCGGGCCGTCAGGCAGAAGCAGCATGGTCAGGACGAAGAACGATACACCGCAGAGGACGCTCGCCAGCCAGTAAACGCGGGGACTGATGTCGAGCCCTGCGCGCGATAATCTCAGCCGAAGCGAGACCTTCTCGGCCGCCCGCTGACGGTCCTCGATCTGCTTCAGTGTCTCGGTGACGGACTTGCGCCGGCTTGCCGGATCCAACGCCGCCGGCGCGACGCGCCTCGGCTCGACCACACCCTTGACGCGCTCGGCCGTTTCGCGGTCCTCGGCGAAGTAAGGATAAAGGAGCGAATACGCGAGCGCAGCGATCGCTACGGCCACAAGTAGCGCGGCGCCGAATTGCGGCAAGCTTCCCTCAGGCATTCATGTCTCCCAGCGGGGCGCCGTTCTCGTCAAGGACCTCGGAAGCGGCAAGCGCCTCGGCAAGCTCGCCTTCCTGCCCATAGTAGACCGCGCGGTCCCAGAACCGCGGCCTGGCGATACCGGTGGAGCGATGGCGGCCAAGAATGCGCCCGTTGGCGTCCTCGCCGGTGATATCGTACACGATGAGGTTCTGCAGGGTGACGACGTCGCCTTCCATGCCCAGAACCTCGGTGATGTGCGTGATCTTGCGCGAGCCGTCGCGCAGACGGGCCACCTGAACGATAACGTCGACCGAGCCCGTGATCATCTCGCGGATGGTGCGCACTGGCAGCTGATAGCCGCCCATCATGATCATCGATTCAAGTCGGCTGATGGCCTCGCGTGGGCTGTTGGAGTGAAGCGTGCCCATCGAGCCGTCGTGGCCCGTGTTCATGGCCTGCAGAAGATCGAACGCTTCGGGGCCGCGGACCTCGCCGACGATGATGCGCTCGGGTCGCATACGCAGGCAGTTCCTGACGAGATCGCGCATCTTTATCTCGCCCTCGCCCTCGAGGTTCGGGGGGCGCGTTTCGAGACGCACGACGTGGGGCTGCTGCAGCTGAAGTTCTGCGGAGTCCTCGCAGGTGATGATGCGCTCGTCATGCTCGATCGAGCCGGTCAAGCAGTTCAGCAGCGTGGTCTTGCCGGAGCCGGTGCCACCCGAGATCAGAACGTTGCAACGGACACGGCCGATGATCTCAAGGATCTTCTGCCCGTCGGGATTGATGGTGCCGAGCTTGCCCAACTGGGTGAGGTTGAGACGGTCGCGTTTGAACTTACGGATCGTCAGCACCGGGCCGTCGAGAGCGAGCGGCGGAGCGATGACGTTTACGCGTGAGCCGTCGGGCAACCGCGCGTCGCATATGGGGCTGGATTCATCTACGCGGCGCCCGACCTGGCTGACGATGCGCTGGCAGATGTTCATAAGCTGCAGGTTGTCGGCGAAACGGACGTTAGTCTTCTGCACCTTGCCCAAGACTTCGATGAACGTCGTGTCGGAGCCATTGACCATGATGTCGGCGATGTCGTCGCGTGCCAGAAGCGGCTCCAGCGGCCCGTAACCGAGCACGTCGTTGCAGATGTCCTCGAGCAGCTCCTCCTGCTCGGCGATGGACATGACGACATTCTTGATCTGGATGATCTCGCTGACGATGTCGCGAATTTCCTCGCGCGCCGCGGCAACCTCCAGTTTCGCCAACTGCGTGAGATCGATCGTGTCGATCAGCGCGTTGAAGACCGTCGTCTTGACGTCGTAATACTCTTCCGAGTGACGGCGCTGCTCGGCCATCGTTGGCACAGCTACGGGCGCCTTGACAGGGGCGGCACGAGGTTTGGCATCCGCTGCGGCTGGCACGGGAGCAGCCGGCGACGGCGGCATCTCGGGCGCGCGGCGGGGGGCACTTTCGCTGGTACGCTTACCGAACATCTACATCCCTTAGAGCTTAAGCTTCAATTTCTCGAGGAACGGTGCAAACGCGGACGTCTTCTTCGTCGCCTGTGCATCGCGGCGGTTGCTCATCGAAAAGGCAATCTCGCGGAAGCTCGCGGCCTGCTTCGCCTTGGCGCTCAGCTCCTCGATCATCTGGCCGTTGTTGGCGGCCT
>CALRVN010000043.1:0-14905 GCA_943371625.1 Hyphomicrobium sp. CS1GBMeth3 | reverse complement strand
CCTCGCCCGCCTTCAGCTACGCGTTGCTGGCGGCGGTGTCGGTGCTGATCATCGCGTGCCCTTGTGCGCTGGGCCTCGCCACGCCGATGTCGATCATGGTCGGCGTCGGGCGCGGCGCGCAGGCGGGCGTGCTGATCAAGAACGCCGAAGCGCTCGAGCGCATGGAGAAGGTCGACACCCTCGTCGTCGACAAGACGGGCACCCTCACCGAGGGCAAGCCGAAGGTCGTCGGCATCGTCGCCAGCGAAGGGCTCGACGAAACCGCGCTGCTGAAGTTCGCTGCTAGCGTCGAGGTGGCGAGCGAGCACCCGCTTGCCGCCGCCATCGTCGCCGCCGCCAAGGAGCGCGGCATCGAGCTGGCGCGCGTCATGGGCTTCGATAGCCCGACCGGCAAGGGCGCCATCGGCATCGTCGAGCGCAAACGCGTCGTCATCGGCAACGCCCGCTTTCTTGCCGAGCTTGGCATCGATACCTCGCAGCTCGAAACCGAGGCCGAAACGTTCCGCAACGACGGCGCGACGTCGATCTTTGTCGCCATCGACGGCAAGGCAGCCGGCGTCATCGCCATCGCCGATCCCATCAAGGCGACAACCAGAGCCGCGCTCGATGCTCTGCGCGCCGACGGTGTCCGTGTCGTCATGCTTACCGGCGACAACAAGACCACGGCCGAAGCCATCGCCCGGCGCCTCGGTATCGACGACATCGAAGCGGAAGTGCTGCCCGATCAGAAGAGCGCCGTCGTCGAGAAACTGAAGCGCGAGGGCCGTATCGTCGCTATGGCCGGTGACGGCGTCAACGACGCACCCGCCCTCGCCGCCGCCGATGTCGGCATCGCCATGGGCACTGGCACCGACGTCGCCATCGAAAGTGCCGGCATCACCCTGCTGAAGGGCGACCTGCAGGGCATCGTCCGCGCGCGCAAGCTCTCGGAGGCGGTGATGGGCAACATCCGCCAGAACCTGTTCTTCGCCTTCGTCTATAACGCGGCCGGCGTGCCCATCGCCGCCGGCGTGCTCTACCCGATGTTCGGCATTCTCTTGTCGCCGATCATCGCCGCTGCGGCGATGGCGCTGTCATCCGTCAGCGTCATCACCAACGCCCTCCGCCTCCGTTACGTGCAGCTGGATTAGTGCAGGTCAGCAATTGGCACTAGGCAATAGGCAATGAAAAGCTCCCACTGCCTACTGCCGAATGCCCATTGCCGATCTTCTTACTGGCTTGGCATGGTGTTGAAGCGCGCCTTCTGCTCGTCGGTGAGCGAGTCATAGAACCCGCTCAGCGCCGGCCGCACCTCGTTCATCGCCGTCACGGTCGCCTTCAGCCGCTTGCCCATCGCATCGAGCCGCGCCTCGGTGCTCTCCGGGATCGACGACGGGCACGTGCCCTGCAGCATCGCCGCCGCCTTCGCCGACACGTTGTCGAGCTGATCCAGCGCCGCCTTCTGCTTGTCGTCCGGGTCGACCGTCGCGATGATCTCCTGCGTCGGGACGTTGATGAACTCCTGGTTCTGCGTCGAGCACAGCTGAGCCGGGCTCGTCGCCTTGTCGCCGCCGAGCGCGTCGAGCTTCGCCCTCTGATCGTCCGACAGCGAACCGTCGAACTTCGCCAGCGGTGCACGCACGAGGTCGAGGCCCTGCACCATGGCGCCGAGACGCTTCTGCAGCGCGTCGAGACGGCCGATCGGCGTCAGCGGAGGCGAACTCGGGCACGCGGCGTTGAGAATGCTTTCGGCCTGCGTTGATGCAGCCTCCAGCGTCTTCAGGTCCGCGAGCTGCTCGCCGCGCGGATCGACGCTGGACTTGATCTTGTCGATCGGCAGGCTGGAGACGCCCGGAGCAAACCCGGCGCACGTCGCGATGCTCGGATCCTTGCTGTCGTCCTGCATCGACGCCGCCGACGAAGACGCATCAGCCGACGACGAAGACCCGCCGCCGCTGCTGCCGCCACCCGACGGACCCGAGCTGTAGACGTCCTGATGCGATTCACGCGCATAGACGTAGTTGTCGTTCGGCTGTGTCCACGCCGTCGCGCCGTATCCGCCCGACGGCCATGCGTAGGCGCCGTTCGGCCAGAACAAGCCGCCCATCATGTAGTCGACGCTGTAATTCCAGAACGGCGCTGTTCCCGCGTAGGGCCACCACGCGAACGACCACATGTCGCCCATCGCGAACGGCCAGAACACGCCGCCGGCCCAGCCCCAGCGGCAGTTGTAGCAGTTGAAGTTGCGCGCATTCCAATTGCTGTTCCAGAAGCCGTTGTGGTCCCAGCGTCCTGCGTTCACGGGCTGGTGCCAGTTGTTCCAATGCTGTGCCGCGTCGCCGTAGTGGCCGTCGGCCAGATCGTGCCGGGCATCCGCTGCATCGCGGCGATCCTGATCCGCGCGATGGTCATCCGCGGCGCGGCGATCCTCGTCAGCCCGATGATCGTCAGCAGCACGGCGATCCTCGTCGGCGCGATGATCATCGGCCGCACGATGGTCGTCGGCCCGGTGGTCATCGGCACGGTGATCGTCAGCCGCTCGGTGATCGTCCATGCGCGGCTCACGCATCTCAGGCCGGAACTCTCGCCCGCCACCAAAATCGCGTCCACCACCGAAATCCCGCATACCGCCGCCGAAGTCGCGCATGCCGCCACCGAAGTGACCTCCGCCGAACCCGCCGCCAAATCCGCCGCCGAAATGACCGCCGCCGCCAAAACCGCCGCCACGAGCGGATGCGTCAGTGGCGACGCCGAGAGCCGCCATCGAAACGGTAGCGGCCAGCGCAAAAGTCATGCTGCGGATCATCAATTTCCCTCCGGAACCTGTCGCAACGGGACCGGCAGGACTGCCGGCGTCTGCCGCCTGAGATACCGGGTAAGTTATGACGAGAGGCTCAGCGCCGAGGCCCGACCTCCCGCTAGCGGAAACAATGCTTCAAAGGCTCGACGCAAAGTCTCCGCTTCCGAGAAACCACTCGTGAGGAGTTGGCTATGGGACTTTCGCCGCCCCAAACGCCCGATTTTTGTGCCGGTACGTCGTCATGCCACTGGTGATGCGGCCCTCCCCGCACGATATGACGCTCCCCAACGGGCGCCTGCGCCGCTATTGATCCGTCAGACGGATCGCCGGGAGAGATGAAGTTGCCAGACGTGACCGAGACGACAATTTCCGTGCCGCCCGAGTGGGCGCTGCTCAAGGGCATCTGGACCGCTTGGCCGGCCGCTCCCGACGAGTGGAACGGCGACCTCGAGGCCCCGCGCCGCGACATCGCGGAGCTGGTGCACGCCTTGAGCGAAGCGACGACCGTGAATCTGTTGGTCAACGGTCCCGAGGCCGAGGCCTCCGCGCGCGCTGCGCTCAGCGGCGAGGTGCAGTTCGTGCCCGCCCGCTACGGCGACATCTGGCTGCGCGACACCGGCCCAATCTTCGCCCGCACGCACTTAGGGCCCGTGGCGCTGCGCTTCGCCACCAATAGCTGGGGCGGCAAGTACGACCTGCCCGACGACGCGACCGTCGGAGACGACATCGCACGCGTGGCCGACGTCCCCATCAAACGCTTCGACTTCGTGCTCGAAGGCGGCGCCGTCGACAACGACGGCGAAGGCACCATCCTGACCACGCGCCAGACCCTGCTCAACCCCAACCGCAACGGCTGGACCAAGGAGCAGGCCGAGGCCGCACTCGCCGACGCATTCGGAGCCCGCAAGGTCATCTGGATCGACGAGGGCCTCAAGAACGATCACACCGACGGCCACATCGACAACATCGCCCGCTTCGTCGGGCCGGGACGAGTCGTGTGTCAGGCGCCCGCAGGCGAAGATGATCCCAATGCGGATACACTCAACGCCATCGCGCGCACGCTCGAAGCATCCACCGATGCGTCGGGCCGTAAACTCGAAGTGACCCGCATCCCCGGCGTCGGCCTCTACCACAACGCACTCGGCCAGGTCTCGCCTGCGTCGCACATGAACCTCGTGATCGCCAACGGTCTTGTCATCGTACCCGTCTATGGCACAGCCTCTCAGGGCGCCGCCCTCGACGCGCTGCAGCAGGTCTTCCCCGATCACAAGGTGATGGGCGTGTCATCCAAGGGGCTGCTCGGCTGTGGCACAGCCGGCGGCGGATCGTTCCACTGCATCACCCAGCAGGAGCCGCGCTAGCTGGCGTGATGATCGAGAAATTCGCCGTCACGATCAGCCTCTATTGAGCGAATTTCTCGATCTGAATCACTCCAGCAAAAACTAAAGATTATTCTAGTGTCCCTTATGACTCCGAGGTTCGCTCGGGACCCTAGCAACGCACTCTGGCGAACTTCGGAGTCGGGACACTAAGAAGATGGCAAACCGGATGCTCACCGTCGCTTCGATCCAAACGTGGTACGGCCACGACCTGCGCGACAACATCGCGCGCACCGAGGCCTTCGTGCGCGAGGCCGCGAAGGATGGCGCGCGCATCGTGCTACCGTCGGAGCTGTTTCAGGGCATCTACTTCTGCACGCGCCAGGATCCCAAGTGGTTCACCACGGCCCACCCCGTGAGTGAGCATCCCGCCGTGCTCGCGCTCAAGAAACTGGCCGCCGAGCTGAAGATCGTCATCCCCATCTCGTTCTTCGAAAAGGACGGGCCGCGCTATTACAATTCCATCGCTATCGCCGACACCGACGGCGAGATCCTCGGCGTCTACCGCAAGAGCCACATCCCTGATGGTCCCGGCTATCAGGAGAAGTACTACTTCCGCCCCGGCGACACGGGCTTCAAGACCTGGAAGACAAAGGCGGGACACATCGGTGTCGGCATCTGCTGGGACCAGTGGTTCCCCGAGTGTGCGCGCGCCATGGCGCTCGCCGGCGCCGAGGTGCTCTTCTATCCGACGGCTATCGGATCCGAGCCGTACGACACGGCACTCGACACGCACCTGCAGTGGCAGCGCGCGATGCAGGGCCACGCCGTATCCAACGCAGTGCCGGTCGTCGCCGCCAACCGCATCGGTCTGGAAGACAACGACGGCGCGCAACAGCGCTTCTATGGCCATTCGTTCATTTCGGATCATCGCGGCGAGCTCGTCGAGACCATCGGCGCGCACAAGGAAGGCGTGCTGAAGCACACCTTCGATCTCGATGAGATCGAGAGCTATCGCGCCGACTGGGGTTTCTTCCGCGACCGCCGCACCGACCTTTACACCAAGTCGATCGTGTAGATTTTCCGCGCCCCCGTCCTCGCCGTCATCCCGGCGCAGGCCGGGATCTCCACCAGTTTCGGCGGTTGATCGCGTCGGGAGTGGCACTTCGCGTTCCAAGTCGCGTATGGGGAAGCTTGCGTGGATCCCCTGAGTTCACAAACGAAGTGCAACACCTTCTGGGAGAGGTGTTGCCATGGGGAAGAGGTACACGCAGCTGTCACTTGAGGACCGGTGCACGATTGCCGGACTTCATGCCGCGGGCCGCTCGATCCGCCAGATCGCTGCAGATCTACATCGCCCGCCATCGACCGTTGCGCGCGAGATAAAGCGCAACAAGGGCCGCAAGGTCGGGTACCAGCCGGCCTTTGCCGAGGAGCAGGCGAGAGCCCGGCGATGGAAAGGCTCCAGGCCCGAGCGCAACGCCGGGCTGCGCCAAGCCGTCCTCGTCCGCCTCGCCCAAGGCTGGTCGCCCGAGCAGGTGGCAGGCCGTCTCGCCCGCGAGGGGGCTTTGGCGCGCGTCAGCCACGAGAGCATCTACCGCTTCATCTACACCCAGATCGCGCGCACCAAGGATTACTCCTGGCGGCTCTACCTGCCGCGCGCCAAGTCGAAGCGCGGCTTGCGTGGCCGTAAGGGCGGAAGCGCCGCCAGCTTCATGCAAAAGCGCGTCGGCATCGATCAACGCCCGCCTGAGGTGCTCACGCGGGAGACATGCGGCCACTGGGAGGCCGACCTCGTCATGTTCGCCAAGTACGGCCAGGCGATCTTGACCCTGCACGAGCGCAGGTCGCGCATTCTTTTCGCCAGCCGGCCCGACAACAAGAGGGCCGACCTCATCGCGGCAAAGATCGCCGCCCTGCTGAGCGTCGTGCCCGAAGAGCTGCGATGCACCCTGACCTTCGACAACGGCACCGAGTTCGCACGCCATTACCGGTTGCACGAGCTCGGCTGCAAAACCTACTTCTGCGATCCGCATGCGCCTTGGCAGAAGGGCGGCATCGAGAACGCCATCGGCCGGCTGCGACGCACGCTACCGCGCAAGACCGACCTCGCGACGCTGTCGCAGGAGCGATTCGTCGAGCTGCTCGGCGCCTATAACGCCGCCAAGGAAGTGCCTTGACTACCAGACCCCAGCCGAGCTCTTCCTAGGCCAGATGTTGCACTTCAAATGTGAATCCACCTGCCGGCCTTCGCCGGCATGACGTTCGTTGGGGCACTAATCCCTTGCTCGAGATATTGCCTCGGCTGCACTCACTTAACCTCTCCCCGGTGGGGAGAGGTCGCGCGAGATTGCGCAGGATGCGCAACGAGCGCGGGTGAGGGGGCCAATCGCCGCCTACCCCGCACTCGACAGAAGCGTCCTGAAGTAGCTCGAGAGCAGCCGGTCGTTCGGATCGCGCTCCCGCCGCGCGCGCGCAAACGCGCGCCACCGGTCTCCATACGCCTTCGCAACCTGCTCCGGCGTCAGATGCTTCGTCTGGTTGAACAGAGGATGCCCGCCCCGCTCACTGGAAAATTCGTTGAACGCCTTCAGGAACTCGTCCCATCCAGCCCCGCCCGTCGAAACCGGATCGATGCTGATGGCCGGCGCATCATGGCTGAACGACAACAGCGCGTTCTTGTCCGTCACCATTCGATACCCGACGGCCGGCAGATCGCAGCGATACCCGGTGCGCGCTTCGTATTCGCGGCAGAACTGGACGTACGCTTCCAGCGTGTCGAAGAACTGCGCTTCGTCGAACGACCACATCGAGAAGACGAACTTGTACAGCCCCGGCTTGTCGTGATGCCGAATGATCTGCAGATGCGGCTTCGTCGCCCTGCCGCCGACGAAATGGCTCGTCCCGCGCCGCAGAAGCAGGTCGTAGACATCGCGCACCCGATGCTCGACAGCCCGGTTCGGAGCGGCGCGCGCAATCATGATCGTGAACATCGGCCCGAGCCGGCGCCAGAAAGCGTTGCGCAGCCACCAGCGCCCCGATGACCTCGGCACGACGTCCGCAACTTCGCGCCGTTCCTCCAGCAGCACACGCCGCGAGAACGGGTAGAAGTACATCATCAGCGCGTTACCCTCGGCGACGAGCTTCGGCACCGCCGCGCGAAACTCGTCGAACGTAAGCGTGCGGTGACGCGCATAGATCGCAGTCAGCGGCTTTGTACGCAGCGTGACCTCGACAAGAACGCCCAGCAGCCCGTAGCTCGAGCGGATGAGGCGCATCTCTTGCGGGTGCTCGACCTCGTTGAGGTCAGCAACACTGCCGTCGGGCCGTACCAGCTTCACGCCCGAGACGAACGAACTCACCTGACCCCAATGCGACGTACCGATCAGCGATGAGTCCTTAGTCGCCGCACAGGCGACGGCACCCAGCGTGACGTTGCCGATCTCGGTGTTGACGTGGAACTGCTTGCCGCGCCGCGCAAGTTCCTCAGCGACGTCGATGTAAAGCGCGCCGGCCTCTGCCGTCACGTAGTCGTGACCGACCTCGACGACGCGCGTCATGCCGGTCATGTCGAGCATCGTGCCGCCGACATCAGCCGAGCAGGGTGCGGGGGAATGCAGCTTGCCGACCGCACGCACCGGGGTGGGATATTCCGCCGTGTTCGACACCACGCGGATCACGTCGTCGATGGTTTGCGGCTTCACCACCACGGCCGGGCGGTAGGTGACGCCACCTTCCCAGTTGGTGATTGCCACATCAGTCGACAGCTGAGGCATCAACGACGTCATTCGCAGCCCCCGAACCTCGCCGGCAGCGCCAGCCAATGGGCGGAAGCCTAGCGCGCACGTTTCGTCGTGCCCACAGATGCAGCTCTCGTAACTTTAATTCGTCCGAGGCGGTGTGCCGGATTTGCCAAGGGCGCTCAGCCCGACTTGGACATCCGCTGCCCGATCACGATCATGCGCGCCACGCGCTCCGCAGCATTTTGCAAATTCTGCCGCGCCTTCGCGAACGCATCCTCCAGCGTCATCGGACTGGCCGTCGCCGCCTCGAGACCGTCGATGCCGTGTTCCAATACGCCGCGCGCGTCATCCGACAACCCGCCGCCAATGGCGACCACCGGCACGCCGTGCTTGCGGGCCGCCGCCGCGACACCGGACGGCGTCTTCCCGAACGCGGTCTGGAAATCGACCCGTCCCTCACCGGTGAAGGCCAACGCCGCGCCTTGCATGTGGTCTTCGAGCCGCGTCGCCGCGACCACGAGCTCGATGCCGCGCTTCAGCTCGGCGTTCGTGAATGCCATGAGGCCAGCCCCGATGCCGCCGCCCGCACCCGCGCCCGGACGGTCCATTACGTCCTTGCCGATGCTGCGTTTGATGACGCGGCCGAAGTGCTCGAGGTTCTTGTCGAGGCGCTCGACCATCTCCGGCGTGGCGCCTTTCTGCGGACCGTAGACGCGCGAGGCGCCCTTCTCTCCGCACAGCGGATTGGTCACGTCGCAGGCGACGCTGATCTTCACTTGGGCGAGCCCCGGATTGACGCTCGACATCTCGACCGCCTGCACCTGATCGAGGTCGCCGCCGGCGATGAGATCGTGAATCGGCGCACCGCCGAAGTTGAGGAAGCGGACGCCGAGGGCCTGCGCCAGACCGGCACCCGCATCGTTCGTTGCTGAACCGCCGATGCCCAGGATGATTTCGCTTACACCGCGCTTGATCGCGTCCGCGATCAGCTCTCCGGTGCCGTAGGTCGTTGCCACAAGCGGGTTGCGCTGGTCACGCGGCACGAGCGGCAGGCCCGAAGCCTCCGCCATCTCGATCACGGCCGTCTTGCCGTCGCCCAGCAGGCCATACGAGGCGAGGACCTTCGCACCCATGGGCCCCGAGACCTCGACCTGCACGATCGTGCCGCCCGTCGCATCGACCAGCGACTTCACGGTGCCCTCGCCGCCGTCCGCCATCGGTATTTTGACGTAGGTGGCGTCGGGCCAGACCCGCTTCAGGCCGGTTTCGATCTCGGTCGCCACTTCTAGGGAGGTGAGGCTTTCTTTGAACGAGTCGGGAGCGATGACGATCTTCATTGAGCACTTCTTCTGACGGGCGCTTACGCCCAACGGCTAATCGCCGCCAGGATACGGGGAAAGCCTACACTGTGTCGCGCAGTTGATTAAAGTCGCTCCCTTCAGGGCGCCCGATGCGGCGGCCATCCGGGCGCATGGTTAACGATGCCCCGGAATTTGGGTCGAGCCGGGGCGCCCGCCGCCCCTGCCGCAGCTTGCCGCCCCTCGCGCCGCCAAGTGCCCCCGGTTGCCGCCGCTGCCCCCGCAGCTGCCCCAGGGCTGCCCGCGTCCCTGCCGCTAGGCGCCGCCGAGCTCCTGCACCGCGTCGGACTCCAGGATGTGCACCCCGGGAGCCGCATTGGCGGCGCAGTTGATCATCGCCCGCGCAACCGTTTTCGTATGGATTGCCCGATACTTGCGGACCGGCCCGACCATCAGCGGCCCGACCACCGCCAGCGCCCGGTTGGCGATCCGCTCGGCCAGCCGGTATTCATCCCGCTCCCCCGCCAGCACCGACGGCCGCAACAGGTACGTCGACCGCAGGCCCACTCCAGCAACTCCGACTTCCATTTGACCTTTGGTCTTGAGGTAGACGCTGCGCGCCCCGCTGTCGGCGCCAACCGAGCTGATGCCGACGAACGTCGTGGCATTCTGGCCAACCGCCCAGCGGGCCAGCGCAATCGGCAGATCTCGGTCGACGGCCTGGAACGCCTCGGTAGAGCCGGCCTTCTTTTGCGTCGTCCCGACACAGCAGAACACCGCCTCGAGGTCTTCCCCGGGCTGCAAAGCCGGCAGGCGCGTGAAATCGACGATCCGCTCCTCGACGCCAGCAAGTTCGGCGTAGGGCGTCGGGCGATGATGCAGCACGATGACCTTATCGAACCGCCGCGCATCGACGAGAAGCGGCACCAGCTGGCGCCCGATCGCGCCGGTGGACCCGGCGATCACAGCCGTCCGTTTCGACATTGGATCGCCCTCACCCTCAAGCCACGCTAAAACCAATGGCGCCCGTTGTATCCGTCCACGTGCATGGCGGCCATGGCACTATGCGTGCCGGATACGAAGAAACAGCATCGAGAGGCTAGCTTGGGAACGTTCACCGTCCGTCGCGGACAACGCTATCGCGCCACGCTGGCGTTGGGACTGCTGGAAAGCCTTGCCGACAACGAGATGATCGCCGATCGCCTGCGGAGCGCCGGCTTCGCCGACGTGAGCGTGGCCGGTTCCGGCGCCGCGCGTCTGGCTGAGGCGTCATGGCCGGGCGAGGACGTCAGCGCCGAACTGCCCTCGCAGATAACTGCCGTAACCGAAATTGAAGACGCCTAAGGGTCGGCAGCCGCTGGCTAAAGACCGGGCATTCGCCGCGCGCCAAGTGCTTTGCCCTTCATCATGTTTTCCATGCCGGCAGCAAATCCGGCACCTTTGGCGCTCGCCGGCAAAAGACCGCGCAACGGCCGCCACTCCGACTTGCCTGACAGATAAATCAGTCGCCTGACATTCAATGCGCACACGACTTGTATTGATTGTTTGAAATGGCAGTATAATTAGTCTGAGCAGGCAGATTTGGTCCGCATGCGAACTATTGCGTTTTTGGCGCCACGCACTGATCTTTCTGAGCGGATCAGGCCATGAACGCGGGACGTTTTCCGCGGCTGAACAGCTGCCCGTGAAACGGGCGATGCCGAGTTACGGCTCCGGACCTGAACGGCCGGAAGCTGACGAGAGGGGTTTGGGATAATGCAGCTGGACGAGCACAGAGCCAGGTTGATCCACGAGTCGACGCTCGCGGCCTGGAGCAACGGCGACGTCAACGGCGTTGCGCGTCACTTCGTCGACGACCTGACCTATTTCTGCAACACCGGCGGCCCGGACGGCGGCCCGCTGACGATCGTCGGCCAGACGGCCTACCGCGAGTTTCTCAATCAGATCGTCGATGTGGCCGAGAGCGTATGCGTATCGGAGTATTTCCGCTTCAACGAGGACGAGGGCGTCGGGCGCGCCAAGATCGAGTGCTACATCCGTCACAAGACGACGCGTCACACGATGGTGGGCTCGTACCGCCAGCTCCTCACGTATCGCGGCGACAGGATCGAGCGCCTGGAGGAGTTCCACGACGCTGCCAAGATGATCGCATTCTGGCACATGATCTCCGGCGAAGCGGCAATCGAGAAAGCGTTGCTCGCCGAATAGGCATTCAGTGCCGCGAGAGGGCGCCCTTTAGCGCCCTCCGTCCACTGTGATCACCAACGACGCCAGCGCCACCACCAATTGCGATGCACGCGCCAACGGCGCCAGCCCGCCTTGTCTACCATCGTCGATGCCTGGCTAGCGCTGCTGCCCGGGACAGCGCTAAGACCGGTGACCGGAGCTGCCTGAGCAGGCGCCCCAATCGCCACCGCACTAAGTGCAAGCGCACCCGCAATGGCGCCAAGTAGATACCGCTGCATGAGAAAACCTCCTTGAGATCGTCTCCCAAGGACGTACAGCATTCGCGCCAAGATCGGATTATCCGCCGCGATCCAAGTTTCTCTAAAATCTTGTCGGTGCTTTTACTTGCGAAGCACACTGCTGACCAAGCAACCTTGCGGGAACCTTGCCGCGACCTTACGAGGCGCCGCGCGCTACGGCCGGAAGCGCAGCACTGCCCGCGTGCCTCGGTCCATCGGCTCGTAGGTCAGCTCGGTGCCGAAGCGGATCGACATGCTCTTGATGACACGCGTTCCAAGTCCCGTGCCGACGCTGCTTGTCGGGGACGCCGGAAGGCCCACGCCATCGTCTTCGACACTTAGGCACACCTCGTCGCCTTGGCGGACCATCGCCACCCGGATATCGCCGCGATGACCGCCAGCGTACGCGTACTTGTAGGCATTCGTCACAAGCTCGGTGACGATGATCCCGAGCGAGACCGCCAAGTCCGTCGGCAGGCTGATCTGGTCCGCGACTAGCGAAATGTCGTGGTCGCTGCCGTAGGCGAGCATCGAGCTGCGCAGTTCTTCGACGAGGCCGCTGAGATATGACTGCACGTCGACGGACTGCACATCCTGCGACGTATAGAGACGCCGGTGCACGCCGGCGATCGCCATGATGCGCGCCTGCATCTCGCTCAGCGCCCGCAACGCCGACTCATCCGTGACGGTCGAGCGCTGAAGGTTCGTCAGCGCGGCAACAATCGACAGTGAGTTTGCCACGCGATGATTGACCTCGCGCAACAGCAGCTCGGCCCTGTCACGCGCCTGTATGACTTCGCGGTCAGCCGCCTCCTTGTCGCGCCGCAGCTTTTCCTTCTCCAGCGCCGTGACGATCGCCTGCGCGAGCAGCTCGCGAAAATGGCCCTGCACGTCCTTCCAGACGTAGTCGACGGCCCCCGCCTTCAGCGCCGCCACGGCGACGCGGCTGTCCTCCGAACCCGTCACGTAGATGATCGGCGGCGCGTTCGGCAGCTCTCGAATGCGCGGAAGCGTCTCGAGCCCGTTCATACCCGGCATGTGGTGATCGAGCGCGACGACGTTGAAGCCGCCATCATCGGCCAGAACCTTCAGCCCAGCCTCACCCGACGTCGCCACCGCGACCGCAAAGCCGCGTGCCTCGAGCGTCTTCTGAACGAGCCGCCCGAGGCCGGGATCGTCATCGATGTAGAGAACGCGAGCGACGGTATCTGTCACTGTGTTTCCGGCACCTGCATCACGGCAAAGAACAAGCCGAGCTGGCGAATTGCATTCGCGAAGTTATCGTAGTCGACCGGCTTGGTGATGTAGACGTTTGCTCCGAGGTCGTAGCAGCGTTGGATTTCGCGCGCGTCGTCGGTCGTCGTCAGAACAATGACCGGAGACCTCTTCGTGTGTGAATTGTTTTTGATCTTCTCGAGGATCGTGATGCCCGTCATGTCGGGCAGATTGAGATCCAAGAGAATGAGCAGCTGCTTTTTCGCACTCACCTCGCCTGACCCGTCGGCACCGAACAGAAACGCGAGCGCTTCGGTCCCGTTGGTGAAGGGGATCAGCTCGTTGCTCACCCCTGCCCGGCGGATGTTCCGCTCGATCAGGCGCGCATGTCCCTCATCGTCTTCGATCATGACGATGGCGACGGGTCTACCCTCTAAGCTCACCAGATTGCTCCAAAGTCGCGCGCAGGTTGCGGGGAAGTTTTACTCGAAAGGTGGTGCCGGCTCCAAGCTCTGACGTCAACGTGATCTGTCCGCCGATGCGGCGGACGAGCGCACGCACGTGAGCCAGGCCAATGCCTTCGCCGGGCTTGTCCTGGGCGCCGGCGCGCCGGAATAGGTCAAACACTCGGTCGTGGTCGTGGTCGGCAATGCCGCGCCCGTTATCCTCAACTTCGACCAAAACCGATCCGTCCCGTTCCGATCGTGCTCGGACCTCCACGCGAGGTGGACGTCCGGGCGCCTGATACTTCACGGCGTTGTCGATGAGGTTACCGAACACCTGCTCCAGCGCAAGCCGGTCGCTGATAATCGTTGGAAGAGCCTTCCCCACGACCAGTTCGCCGCCCGAGTCATTCAGCTGATGCTGCATGCTGGCGCCGATCCCTTCCAGCAGCAGCGCCAGATTAACCGGCTCCGGATTTATGTTTCGCCGTCCCTCGCGCGACAGCTTCAGGATCGCGTTGATCAGCGAGTCCATTTTCTTCGTCGACGCCTGGATAAAGGAGATTGCTTCCGGAACATCCTTGTCGGCCGCCGTACGGGCTTCAGCAGCGGCAGGCAGACTGTCGACGATCGGATCGTTGGCGACCGCCTGCAGCGGCTCGAGCGACGCCTTCAGCTCGGTGGTGAAACCCATGACGTTGACGAGCGGCGCCCTGAGGTCATGGCTGACGATGTAGGCGAAGCGCTGGATCTCATCGTTGGCCCGCTGCAGGTCGGCCGTCCGCTCCCTCACCCGCAGCTCGAGCCCTGAATTGAGCGATTCAACTTCGGCCCGCGCTTTGACGAGCTCGCCCGTGTAGCTGGTCAGCGCCCACGCTGCGCCGGCGCCCGCCAACACGATGAGAATGCCGCCTCCGATAATGCTCCACTGCAGGATCGATGCATTTTCTCGCTGGCTGGCAACAGCTGCGTTGAGCCTCGTTTCCACGGCCTCACGCCGTTCGCCGATCAGACTGCGAATGCGGTCCATGATGTCCTTGCCGGTGTCCGCAAGCACGATCGCCATCGCGTCATCGCCCCGGCCGCCCTTCTTGAGGTCGACCGTTTTGGCAAGCTCCGCCAGCTTCGCATCGATGTCGAGCTTGAGCTCTTTCAGAAAGCCCTCGCCGCCGCCGTGGCGGGCGAACACACCCGCCAGCTTGTCGAACCTCTCATCGGTCAGTTTAACGGCGGCATCATACGGCGTGAGATATCGTTGCTCGCCCGTAAGCAGATAGCCACGCTGACCCGTCTCGGCGTCCTGGACCACCGAAAGCAGATCGACGAGAGAGCTGCGCATCTCGCGCGTTATGAGCACCTCCTCGGTGGACTGGCGCGTACGATCCAGCATCCAGTAGGACAAGCCGACCATGCCGAGGAGGATCAGCATGCCAAGCGCGATGAACGCCGCCGTGGCACGCATGAGAGTGAAGTTACTGAGAGCCACTAGTACCCTTTGTTAGCAAAAGGCCGCCGATTTACATCGGCGGCCTCTTTGACATTACCCTTAGCCGGCATCACGACGCGGTCGGCGGTCACGACCGCCACCACCACCTTCGCGCTCACGACGCGGCGGACGCTCGGAGCGCATCTCCGGCTCCGGC
>CALRVN010000042.1:0-15003 GCA_943371625.1 Hyphomicrobium sp. CS1GBMeth3 | reverse complement strand
GCATCAACAGCGACCTACCCGTCAGTTTCGAGCCGGGCGGGGCAGTGCCGGGCGACCGCATCGTCGGGGTGATGATCCCAGGCGAGGGTATCCGCATTTTCCAGATCCACTCGCCGCGCCTCCGGGAGTACGAGCACGAGGGCTGGATCGACGTCACCTGGGACGTCGATACCGACACGGCGCAGCGATTCCCGGCCCGGATCAGCGTTACGGCGCTGAATGAACCGGGGACTTTGGCCCAGATCGCCAAGGTTATCGGCGAGGCCGGGGGCAACATCGACAACGTGCGCATGGTCCGCAGAGCCTCGGATTTCACCGAAATGCGCATCGAATTGGAGGTGCTCGACCTGGTGCATTTGAACCACATCATCGGAGGCCTTCGCGAGAAAGCAGTGGTCAATAAGGTTGAGCGAGTATTCGATTAGTACGAGAATCTGGCAGGGGGCAGGGCTAGGGCAGCGACAGGCATTGGAGTTCGCTGAAGTATGGCGCTCGACCATCAAAGCCAGACCGGGAGCCGCACTCGCGCTCGTCGGCTGAAGTCCCTGTTGGCGAAGTGGGCGCCGGGGCTGCGTGGCGCCGCTAGGCGGCTGATCAACCTGAGGGCAAGCCCGCACGAGATCGGCCTTGGCTGTGCGCTCGGCGCATTCGTCTCCATCACGCCTCTGCTTGGGGTCCAGATGCTCCTGGCTGTCGTCTTCGCCTTTATCCTGCGCGCAAACGTGCCGGCCGCGATCGTTGGCACCTTCGTTGGCAATCCCCTCAGCTGGCCGTTTATCTGGGCGTCGACCTACCTTATGGGCCTGCAGATGGTCGGCCTCGAAGGCTCGTTCGACCCGGGTGCCGTGCAGCGCAACGTGCAACTGCTGTGGGCGGCACTGCTCGATCCATCACCGCAGATACTCGACGCGACGGCATCGCTGTTCTGGCCGCTGCTGTGGCCGATGCTCGCCGGCAGTGTGCCAATCGGACTGCTCACGGCGGCGATCGTCTACTATATTTCGAGGAATGCCGTTCGCGGCTGGCGCCTGCGTATTATCAACCGGGCACCGGCTGCGGCCGAATAGTTCATCCCCTCGCTCGCTGGCTCAAGCAAATGCCGAACCCCACGTCCCTGCGCCTCGGCGTCAACATCGACCACGTGGCCACCATCCGGAATGCCCGCGGCGGCCGCCATCCCGATCCGCTGCGCGCAGCGCATATCGCTATAGAAGCAGGTGCCGACGGCATAACCGCGCACTTGCGCGAGGATCGCCGGCACATCTCGGACGAGGATATCGCGCGCCTGAAGGGCGAGCTGACGCGTCCGCTCAATCTAGAGATGGCGGCGACCGACGAGATGCTCGCTATCGCGCTGCGTCACCTTCCGAACGCCTGCTGCCTCGTGCCTGAGCGCCGCGAGGAGCGTACGACCGAGGGCGGCCTGAACGTGGTCGGCGGCGGGGCGCGATTGCAGCGCGTGGTCGATGAACTGAAGAGCGCCGGCGTGAGGGTGTCGCTGTTCATTGAGCCCGACCCTGTTGCCGTCGAGGCTTCGAAGAACGTCGGCGCCGACATCGTGGAACTGCACACGGGCGCCTATTGCGAGCGGGCGCTGGAGGGCAGTGCCTCCGGCGTCGCGCGCGAGCTGGAGCGGATTGCGCGTGCAGCGCAGCTTGCCGACGCGGCAGGGCTCGAGGTGCATGCGGGGCATGGGCTGACCTTCAACACTGTGGCGGCGGTTGCGCGCATGCCGGCGATCGTGGAGCTCAACATCGGGCACTTTCTCATCGGTGAGGCGATTTTCGGCGGGCTCGGAAAGGCCGTCGAACGCATGCGCTCGCTGATGGACGTCGCTCGCCGCGAGGCTGTCGGCGAGCCGCGGCAGGCGAAGTCGGCGTGAAGGAAACCCAGGTGAGGTCCGCGTGATTTTGGGTGTCGGCAACGATCTCATTGATATCCGCCGCATCGAGAAGACGCTGGAGCGGTTCGGCGAGCGCTTCATCACTCGTGTGTTCACCGAGGTTGAACGCGGCAAATCGGATGGCCGGGCGCAGCGCGCCGCATCCTATGCCAAACGTTTTGCCGCGAAGGAGGCATGCGCCAAGGCTCTCGGAACCGGGCTGCGGCATGGCGTCTATTGGCGCGACATGGGGGTGGTCAATCTGCCCTCGGGTCGCCCAACCTTGCGGCTAACTGGGGGTGCGGCGAAGGTTCTGAAAGAGCTGACGCCGGACGGCTATGAGGCGCGCATCGACTTGACCTTGACGGACGATTTCCCGCTGGCGGCGGCGATCGTCATCATCTCGGGACTGCCCGAAAAAGGGGATCGACGCTAGGTTTCACGGCATGGCGCCTGCGGGGAAGACGGCAGGCTGATACAACAGCGCGAATTGCGCCCTGACGGCAAAATGGCTATAGCGGCCCCGGCGTGCAGCGGGGCTGCCGCAACTGGAGTTTGGCATGGCCGTATCGGCGAATACCAAAAAAGGTAGCTGGAGCGAGACGTTCCTCATCGTCATCGAGGCGCTCGCCATCGCCATGGTGGTGCGGACGTTCCTGTATCAGCCGTTCAACATCCCGTCGGGCTCGATGAAGGAGACGCTGCTTATCGGCGACTACCTGTTCGTCTCGAAGCTCTCGTATGGGTACAGCCGCTACTCGTTCTACAACTTCATTCCCTTCGAGGGGCGCATCTTCGCCGCCGAGCCCAAGCGCGGCGACGTGGCGGTGTTCAAGCTGCCGCGTGACAACTCAACCGACTACATCAAGCGCGTGATCGGCCTGCCGGGCGACCAGATCGACGTGCGCGGCGGGGTCGTGTTCATCAACGGCAAGGAAGTGCCGCGCAAGCGCATCGGCGACTTCGTCACCCAGGAGAACGGCGAACCGCCTCGCCCGATCCCGGCCTACGAGGAGACGCTGCCGAACGGTACCAAGTACACTGTCCTCGACGCCGAGGAGAACGGTCCGTTCGACAATGTCGGACCCTACAAGGTGCCAGCCGGCCACTACTTCATGATGGGCGACAACCGCGACAACTCAACGGACAGTCGCGCGTCGTGGGGCGTCGGTTATGTGCCGTTCGACAACCTGATCGGGCGGGCCGAGATCATCTTCTTCTCCGCAGCGGTCGACGAGCCGGACGCTTTCCGCTGGTACAGCCCCTGGACTTGGCCGTTCGATATTCGCTGGAACCGTTTCTTCAAGTTGGTCCGCTAGCATTTTCCGGCCCCCAACGCAGGCGCCTCATGACACTGGCGTCTGCATTTCATTTGAATCATCTCGTGATCCTGCGTCCGCGAAAATACAAAGAGCTCGAGAAGGCGCTCGGGCATCGATTCAAGAACCAACAGCTCATCGAGGTTGCGCTGACGCATGCCAGCATGCGCGGCGGCAAGGCGCAGAAGAGCGACAACGAGCGGCTGGAATTCATCGGCGACCGAGTGCTGGGACTTGTGATGGCGGAGGCGCTGATCGAGCAGTTCCCCGACGCGAGCGAGGGTGAGCTGGCGCGGCGGTTCAATCGGCTGGTGCGCGGCGAAGCATGCGCGCGCGTCGCCCGCGCGATGGGGATCGGAACGCATCTCATCCTGTCCGACAGCGAGGCGGGCAGCGGCGGGCGCGCCAAGGCGACCATTCTCGCAGACGCGATGGAGGCGATCCTGGGCGCGGTGTTTCTCGATGCGGGCTTCGACGCGGCGCGCTCCGTCGTGCGCCATCTGTGGGGGAGCCAGTACGACCAGCAGCCGACCAGCGCGGGGCCGGATGCGAAATCGGCGCTGCAGGAGTGGGCGCAGGGACAGGGCCTGGCGCTGCCGGAATATATCGAAGTCAATCGCAAAGGGCCCGATCACGCGCCGCGCTTCACCTCCGAGGTCCGCATCGTCGGATGCGCTCCGGCGCGCGGGGAGGGAGCGTCGAAGCGTTCGGCGGAGCAGGCTGCAGCACGGGCGCTGCTAGAGCGTGAAGGCGTCGCGGGAGCGGAAGTCCATGAGTGACGATCAAACGCGGCAGAGACTGCCGGACGCGGCGCAGCAGCGCTGCGGCTTCATCGCGGTCATCGGGGCGCCGAACGCGGGCAAGTCGACGCTGGTCAACGCCATGGTCGGCGCCAAGGTGTCGATCGTCTCGCACAAGGTACAGACGACGCGCGTGCCCGTGCGCGGCATTGTGAACGTCGGTGACAGCCAGCTGGTGTTCATCGACACGCCCGGGCTTTTTGCGCCGAAGAAGCGGCTCGACACGGCGATGGTGGAGGCGGCGTGGGGCGGCGCGCGCGACGCCGACATCGTGGTGCTGGTCATCGATGCAGTGCGCGGGATAGATGAAGCCGTGACCGGCATCCTGGAGAAGCTGGCTGACGTCAAGCTGCCGCGCATCGCGGTGCTGAACAAGGTCGACAAGCTCGAGGACAAGGGCAAGCTGCTCGACCTCGTCGGCGAACTACAGACGCGGCTGTCGTTCGAACAGATCTTCATGATCTCGGCCACCGAGGGCGACGGCATCGAGGATCTGAAGCGCGACCTCGCTGCGCGCGTGCCTCCTGGGCCGTGGCACTATCCGGCCGACGATCTCACCGACGCGCCGCTGCGGCTGCTTGCCGCCGAAATCACGCGCGAGAAGATCTTCCACCGGCTGCACGACGAGGTGCCCTACTCCTCGACCGTCGAGACGACGTCATGGCAGGAGCGGCGTGACGGCTCGGTGCGCATCGAGCAGACCATCTTCGTCGCGCGCGACGGGCAGAAAGCGATCATGCTCGGCAAGGGCGGACAGACGATCAAGCAGGTGTCGATGGATAGCCGGCGCGAGCTGATGGAGATCCTCGACCGGCCGGTGCACCTGTTCCTGTTCGTCAAGGTGCGCCAGAACTGGCAGGACGATCCGGAGCGCTACCGCGAGATGGGCCTCGAGCTGCCGAAGAAGTAGTTTTCCGGACAAGCAAGAAACCCCTCACCCGCGCTCATGCTTCGCATCTCGCGCGGCCTCTCCCCGCCGGGGAGAGGCTATTGGTGCCCCACTCTTAACCTCTCCCCAGTGGGGAGAGGTCGGAAGCGGTCATGGCGGAGCCATGCTTCGCATGGACGCCAATGAGCTTTCCTGTGAGGGGGCTCTGCGCTATGCCGGCGGGAACACCGCCCCGCCGAAGTCCTGCGCTAAGCTTCGTCCTTTCATACGGAGCCCATTGCTATGACCACCCCGCCATCAGCCCCGACACCGAGTAGAATCCTGCGAACGCTCGTCGTCGCGGCGGTCGTCGGGTTCATCGTCTTCGCGGTGCTCTGGTACATGGTCTTTTCCGCGGTCACCGCGGCGCTGATTGCTGCCGGCGGCACCGGTGTCATCGTCGCCGGTGCCAGCGTCTCCGACGTGCTGGAAAGCATCTGGGAAATGCTGGCGAACATCATCCTAGGCATCCTCGGCGCGATTGCCGCCGTGTTTGCTGCCGTTTTCTCGATCTTCAACTGAGTGCGGCCGGTGGGGTCAGCTTGACTTCGCGCCTCAGCCGACGCATGTAACCGCTCCAACTTACGCTGCATTGGTAGGCGGCGATTGAGGAGAGGACCATGGCCGACGCGGCCCACGATTCTGCGCCTAATTCCCCCAAGGCGCCCCAGATCACCCTGACATTCCCGGACGGTGCTACGCGCAAGATCGAGCGCGGTACGTCGGGCACGAGCGTCGCGAAGGCGATTTCGCCGTCCCTCGCCAAGCGCACGGTCGCTATGAGCCTCGACGGCAAAGTCGCCGATCTCGCCGATCCGATCACCGAAGACGCCAAGATCAAATTCATTTCGCGCACGGACCCGGAAGCGCTGGAGCTGATCCGGCACGATGCCGCGCACGTGATGGCGGAGGCGGTGCAGGAGCTGTGGCCCGGCACGCAGGTGACGATCGGCCCGGTGATCGAGAACGGCTTCTTCTACGACTTCAAGAAGCAGCAGCCGTTCGAGCCGGAGGACATCCCGCGCATCGAAAAGAAGATGGGCGAGATCATCGCGCGCAATGCGCCGTTCACGAAGGAATTCTGGTCGCGCGAGAAGGCAAAGCAGTTCTTCCGCGACAAGGGCGAGAACTTCAAGATCGAGCTGATCGACGCCATTCCGGCCGGCGAGGATCTGAAGATCTACAAGCAGGGCGAATGGCTCGATCTCTGCCGCGGGCCGCACATGGCCTCGACGGGGCAGGTCGGCAAAGCGTTCAAGCTGATGAAGTTTGCGGGCGCGTACTGGCGCGGCGACGCCAACCGCGACCAGCTGCAGCGCATCTACGGCACGGCCTGGGCGAGCGAAGAGGAGCTCAAGGCGTATCTCACGCGCCTCGAGGAAGCTGAGAAGCGCGACCATCGCAAGCTCGGGCGCGAGATGGATCTGTTCCATTTCCAGGAGGAGGCGCCGGGAAGCGTCTTCTGGCACCCGAAGGGCTGGACGCTGTTCCAGACGCTGATCGGCTACATGCGCCGGCGGCTCGACAAGGACGGCTACCAGGAAGTGAACTCTCCCGACATGATGGAGAAGCACTTCTGGGAGCTCTCCGGCCACTGGGAAAACTACGGCGAGAACATGTTTACGACCGTCCTGCCGGATGAGCGCGTGTTCTGCTGCAAGCCGATGAACTGCCCCGGCCACGTGCAGATATTCAAGCACGGCCTCAAGAGCTATCGCGACCTGCCGCTGAAGATCGCCGAGTTCGGCAAGGTGCATCGCTACGAGCCGTCGGGAGCGCTGCACGGCATGCTGCGCGTGCGCCACTTCACGCAGGACGATGCGCACATCTTCATCACCGAAGATCAGATCATGGAGGAATGCCTCAAGATCAATGATCTGATGCTGTCGATCTACAAGGACTTCGGCTTCGAGGACATCTTCATCAAGCTGTCGACGCGGCCGGAAAAGCGCGTCGGTGCCGACGAGCTGTGGGACAAGGCCGAGAAGGCGCTGCAGGACGTGCTTGACGAGGTGACGCGCCAGTCGAACGGCCGCGTGAAGACGGCGCTGCAGCCGGGCGAGGGCGCGTTCTACGGGCCGAAGCTGGAGTACGTGCTGAAGGACGCGATCGGGCGCGAGTGGCAGTGCGGCACGACGCAGGTCGACTTCAACCTGGCGGGCCGGCTCGGCGCGTTCTACATCGACGAGCACTCGGAGAAGAAGACGCCGGTGATGATCCACCGCGCGATGTTCGGCTCGCTGGAGCGGTTCACGGGCATCCTGATCGAGAACTTCGCAGGGCACTTCCCACTGTGGCTGGCGCCGCTGCAGGTGGTTGTGGCGCCGATCGTGTCGGATGCGGACGACTATGCGCTGCAGGTCGTCGAGAAGGCGAAGGCGGCGGGGCTCCGGGTCGAGAGCGATCTCCGGAACGAGAAGATCAACTACAAGGTGCGCGAGCACTCGCTGGCCAAGGTGCCGGTGATACTGGTGGTGGGCAAGCGCGAGGCGGAAGAGGGCAAGGTCTCGATCCGCCGGCTCGGTAGCCAAGACCAGACGGTGGTGGGGCTCGGCGAGGCGATCGCGAAGTTGAAGGACGAGGCCACCCCGCCTGATCTAAGGTCGTAATCGCAAGCGTAAGCGAGTTCCGGCGAGTGAGATGAGAGAGTTGATCGAAAGTGCCTTCCAGGCCGTCGACGCCTGGTTTTCCGGCCACGGCCATTGGGCGCCTTTCGTCAACTCCTTCATCCTGCTGATCGGTGTGTCGATCGCGTTTCTGGCATGGCGGGTTTCGAGCGGAACGCGCCTCGATGCCAAGCGCCGCGCTAGAAATCAGCTGTCGTTCGACATGATCCGGTACTACATCGAGAACCGCGATCAGTTCATGACGCGGGGCAGCCTGCGCAATCAGTTCTACACGGCGCTGCCGATGGAGGATCTGACGAAGATCCTGGAGCGGAAGCCGATATCGATAAGCCCCGCCTTGAGCGCGGAGTACCTGAAGCTGCGGAGTACGATTGCGGGTGCCGGGGCGCCGCTCTTGGAGGGTGAACCGGTGGAGGTGGGCCGCTGGGAATTGCTCGACCTGCGCATCGATCTGATCAATTTCATGAACAGCTTCGAATATATCTCCATCCCGTACAGCAAGCGGCTGTGCAACCGCGACATCTTCTACGAGGAAATGCGCATGGTGATCCTGCCGCAGAAGAAGTTCTTCTACGACGTGCTGAAGGCTTCCGAAGCCGTAGCGGCGGGGCACGACCTGTGGCCGTCATTCAAACAATTGCTGGAAGACATGGATCGCCGCTCGGAGAGCCTGCTGGTGCGCGTGCGGCGGAGGTTGCGGCGGATGCTGTCGTTCGGGCGCGGCGGGGCCGGGTCAGCTGGCGCCGCGCCGAGCTAACCCCACGAGGCGCGAACGTTGGGGATTTCGCCTGTGTTGGGATGCGAGGGTGTTCTGAAGTCGGCCGCCCCAAGTCAGTATTTTTATCCCCCCGAATTCGCGAGTCGGAGGACTCAACCCGAGTATGATTGTCGCTCAGCGAATCAACCGTGCTGAGAGGCAATCGGATGAATGATAGTATCAAAGCAATTTGGACTGGGGTGGCGGTGTTAGCTGCCGTATTGGCAATTCTAGCTGCTGCTATCGTTGTCGTTGGGCATTTTGGCGGTTCGGATATTCTGCTCGGCATGCTCAGTTTTGCTGGCGCAATTGTAGTTGCTTCGATGCAGTACAGGTCCGCCAAGGAGAAAGAGATTGAAGCGCGCTTGTTTACGGAGAAACAGGCTGCGTACACGGAAACGATTTCCACTGTGATGGATTACTTTCACGAGGCAGCCTTCAGTTCAGCCGATGATAAACGCGCCGAGGAACTCGCTCGCAAGCTTCAAAAGATCCGCGCAAAGTTGGTCATTTGGGGCAGTTCAAATACCATCGTTACGCTTGATGAGTTGGGGCATCTGGGCGGTGGCGGCAGCGAGGTTTTAGTCACAGGATTGCGATGGTTCTCGCGGATGTTTACGGCGATTCGATCTGATCTGGGGCACAACGACCCCCCTGGACTAGGACTTGAGATTGCCCTGGGAATGATCAAGCCCAACGAGCGAGCGACTGCTCGGGCCATGGTCGTTGGCAATCTCGGCGTTGATCCGAAGCCTTCGTAGGCGTGCCCCCCCTGTGCGCTCATCTGCGTTCGGGTGAATCCCGACGGCGGTGTCGGCGAGAGGGTGATGTTGGGAAAGAGGTTGCGGTTCTCGCAGCCGACCTTCAGTTCACGGGAACGGCTCGCCCTGCGACCCGTTCGTAGGTGATGACGCTGAGGCTTCGCTGTGCGCGGTGACGCTGACCGGCCCCGCGACAACGGGTAGAACTGCGGTTAAGCGCTCAGGTCTGTGAGACGTAGAGCATAGCCATCATGATGCAGATGAGTGCGAACTGCGTTGTGACGCGCCTGCGCATGAAGCTTTCGCTGTCGTCCTCGCTGTGGCCGGCCACGAGGTTCCAGACGCCGAGCATCACGGCGCCGAGAACCGAGCCGAGGAAGATGATCGCGCCGTAGGGGGCGATGGCGCGGATTACCTCCGAAGGATTGCGCGCGAGCGCGGCGGTGAAGCCCTCCTGTAGACGGTCGAAGCCGAAGTAAACTCCGATGGCGGTGAAGGCGAGGATGACGCCGGCCATGCTGAAAAAGAGCACGTAGCGCACATTGTGTCCGGTGACGCCGCTGCGCGCGTCGTCGCCGTCGATCACGAGGTGATGGGTTTCATCATAGTGGGTGGCCATGACATGGCTCCTTTCAAAGGGTCCATCGATCAGGCGCGGGTCGGGGCGGGATGTGTCTCGCCGGCCCGTGTCGTGGGAGAGTCTCGGCGGTCTATCTATCAGACGTGTTAAGCCGCCTGGCCGATTTCAAGTCTAACTCAAGGCGGATGCTCAGCGCGGCGCGGTGAACGTCATTCCGCCTGCTATTTCGGTGAGGGGGTCGATGCCGGAGAAGAGGTTGGTGCCCTCGCAGCCGAAGTTGACGGAGCGGAGGACGTAGGCGCTGCCAGCGACCTTCACGCAGGCGACAGCACCGCGCGGCGTCGCGTTGCGGCAGCGGGTGTGGGCTTCGAACCGCTCGCCCGCCATGCCAGCGACTGACCAGGGCGTAGGACTGAGATCGCTCAGATCGTAGTGGCCGACAGCGAATGCCGCGGTCGCCAATTGAGTGCATGAGGTCGCCGCATCGGCGACATGCAACTCGACAGCGTCGAGCCGGCTTTCCGCCTTGCCCTGCGGTTCGAAGCGGATGGCTGCCTCCGAAGGCAACGCTTTCCAGCGCGCATCGTCATAGCGCACCGTCGCATCGCCGAGCCGCACCACCGCGTCGGCGGCGAACGTAGGAGCGAACGCGCAGGCGAGCGCCGCTAGGGTGAGGGTGAAGCGGATCATGGGCGCCCCGTCCGTTTGCGTGTGGTTGGCACCGCGTGCGCCCAAGCCATCTCCAAGGCCGCGCGCACATCGGCGGCAGTGGCGTTGGTGAGTGTCAGGGTCGTCCAGCCCAGCTTGCCCCAGGCGTTGGGCACCGGTGCGAACACCTCCGGCGCCAGCATGCATTTGAACTCCTGCTCGTCGGGCGTGAACTTGAGGTTGGCGGTCTTTCCGTCGGCGGAGAGCGTCGCGTAGATGCGCTTCACCTTGAAGGCGCTGCGGTCGAAGTGTGGGGCCTCGCTCGTGCCTTCGAGCGCTAGCGCGATGCGCCTCAAATCACTCGCCTTGGCCATCGGCCTGCGTCTCCTACCACACGCCCGGGATTAGGCGGAAGCGGACGCGGGCGGCGTAGGCGGCATAGCCGTTGAGCTCGCGCTTCAGCGTCTCCTCTTCCCACACGGCACGGAGGTCGAAGAGGACGATGATCACGGCGGAAATCGCCAGCGCCCACCACGAGCCGAGCAACAGGGCGAAGCCGAGGAAATAGAAGATGGCGCCGGAATACATCGGGTGGCGGACCCAGGCGTAGGGGCCGGTCGAGATCACCTGGTGGCCGCGCTCGGTCTGCACGCGCACAACGGCGGAGGCGTAGGAGTTTGTCAGCATGACCAGATGGAACAGGTAGAGGCCGAAGGCGATGCTGATGGCGCCCAGCGCCTCGAGCCAGGTCGGCATGTGTGAATAGTGGAGGCGCACGGCATCGATGCCGGCGGCCACGGGCAGCGCGAAGCACAGGGCGAAGATCACCGACAGCAGCGCCTTGTCCCAGGGCTTCTGCTCTTTCTGGATCGGTCCGCGCATGCGCTCGCGCAGAAGCTCCGGATCATGACGCGCGATGGCGAAGGCCGAGGCGAGGCCGAGCAGGTTGCCGCCGATCAGCAGGATCCAGGCCTCAGGCCAGTCGAGCGTACCGGCGGAGACGAACAGGATGGTGCCGAGGATCACGGTCCAGATCAGCGTCTGCTTGAGCAGCCGGGGAATGAGGGCGGCGTCAGCGGGATTGGAGCTGTCCTCTGTCGGCATGCACCATCCCCCGCATCAGAACCCGTTGCTCAAGGCGTTGCCGACCATGTCGACGATGCTCGAAGGTTGCTTGGCTTTGCGCTGCTGTTGGCGGGCGACAGGAGCTACGGTGAAGTTGCTCGGGTTGCCGGCCTCGACCGGAGCGAGGTGATTGCGGCCGATGTCAATCTTGTCCCACTCGCCGGCGAGGGCCTGGGTGATGCGCTTCTCGTGGCCGTAGATGTCGTTGAAGGTCTTGAGCTTGCCGTCCTCGCCGACCCAGGCGGTGAAATAGACGAGGTGCATGGGGATTTTCTTCTCCAGCACGATCTCGTTGTTGCGCGGCCCGGTCATCATGGTGTCGTCGACCTTGGCGGGATCCCAGCCGCGGTCCTCCTTGAGAATGGCCTCGGCCATCTTCATCGGGTTGCGGAGCCGGAGGCAGCCGTGGCTCAGCGTGCGGACGTTCTGCGCGAACATCCACTTGTCGATGGTGTCGTGCATGAAGATCGTGTGCTGGCTGGGGAAGGTGAACTTCACCACGCCCATGACGTTCTTGCGGCCCGGCGGCTGGACGACCTCGTAATCGAGGATGTTGGCGGTGTTCCAGTCGATGGTGCGGTAGTCGAGCTCCTTGCCGTCCTTGGTCTGCAGCTCAAGGTCGTACTGGCGGAACATGCTGCCGCCGCGACGCAGGTTGGGCTGCAGCTCGTAGGCCTTGATCGAGTCCGGCACGCGCCACATCGGCTTGAAGACGACGGTCTTGATGTTGCGCGAGTAGATCGTCGTCTGCTTGCCGAGTTCGCCGACGACGATGCGCTCATTATGGATGGGAACGCCGTCCTTGTAGAAGTAGACCATGAACTCGGGGACGTTGGCGATGACGTGCGCCGAACCAAGGTCCTCGGGCATCCAGCGCCACTCTTCCATGTTGGCGAGGATCTTCTTGCCGAGCGGCTTATTCTTGTTGGCCAGGTAGGCCTGACGCAGCTTCTCGAACTGCCGCTGCTTTGGATGCAGCGAATGCAGGTACGCTGCCGGGTCGGTCGCGGCGACGGCGTCTTTGAAGACGGTCTCGGGATCGAGCAGCTGCGGCTTGCGATCGAGATTGGAGTTGAGAAGGATGGTCGGGTCGATGATGCGGCCGCCGCGCGCGTAGCGGGCGTACTTCAGGAGCGCGAGCGAGATCTCGACGTCGGTCTTGCCGATCTGCTCGGATGATAGCTGTGCCGCGGGCGGGACCGTCGGCAGGTCGAAGTCGCGCGGATCGAGGCCCCACTCGTCGGCTTTGAGGATTTCGGCACCGAGCGCGGCGCCCTTTTCGGTCAGGCCGCCTTCGCTCATCCAGATCGGCGCATCGCGGCGCGCGGCGTAGAAGTCCGAGAGGACAGCACGCTCCTTGATCTCGAGCGCTGAACCTTCCGGCGGCAGGCCGTTAAGCTTAGTGCGCACGGCGCTGGCGACAGGGTTTGTGTCGACCGGGGCTGCCATAGGCGGTGTGATGGCAGGGTCGGTCGCGGCCGGCGCATCGGCGCCGGGCGGCGTGGCGGCGCCGGCTCCGCCTGCTGCGAGAAGCGGCAGAACGGCGGCAAGTGCTAGAATGGTCGAGCGAATCATTCCCCCTCCGGTGCGCGGCACGCTAACCGAGACATGGCTTTCTGGCCAGGGTGCGGCAAGGGGTGGTAACGGGCGGCTGTGGCCGCGCCGATACGCTTTTCATGAAGTTGACCGAAAGTAGCGTCAGGGTGGCCGCTTCGAACCGAGGGACCCCATCGCGCCTTGCAATTTCCCGAGCTGTCCTACGCCAATCCCGACGACCCGCCGCTGAAGCGCGGGGTGATCCGCTTCCTGGAGCGGATGTCCGGTCGCGACTACTTCGCGCCGTTGTACGCGGAGTGGCGGAGCAAGCGGCTGCTCGAGCCGGGACCGATCATCCGTCCGATGCTGAGCCTGATCGGTGTCGACCTCGAAATCGTTGCGCGGCAGTGGCCGCCAGCCATCGCCCCGGGCACGCCGCTGGTGATGGTCGCCAATCATCCTTACGGCATTCTCGATGGCATCGCGGCGCTGGCGCTCGCCGAAGATCTGGGCCGACCGTTCAAGGTGCTGATCAATCTCGAGCTGCTGAAGGTTCCGGAGATCGAACCATACTCGCTGCCGGTCGACTTCCGCGAGACGCCGGAAGCGCTGGAGCGGAACCTCTCAACACGCAACGAGGCGATCCGGTTGTTGCGCGAGGGCACGACCATTATTGTCTTTCCGGCCGGCGGTGTCGCGACGGCGAAGCATCCTTTCGGCCGTGCGGTCGAGCTGCCGTGGAAAAATTTCACCGCACGCATGGTGCAGGCCGCGAAGGCCTCGGTGATGCCGGTCTATTTCGAGGGCCAATGCGGGCCGCTGTTTCATCTCGCGTCGCGGGTGAGCATGACGCTGCGGTTGTCGATGCTGATCCGCGAGTTTCGGCGCCGGGTCGGATCGCGGTTGATCGCGCGGGTTGGCGACGTGGTACCGTTCGAGGCGCTGACGCACGGGTCTGACCGGCGTCGATTGATGGGTGAGCTCTACGAGCGTGTGCACGCGCTGGCGCCGGCGGAGACGAGAGAAGCTCAGCCGCGGCCGCGGTAGGGGGCGACGCCCTGGTCGGGCACCCAGAGTCCTGCCGGCGACGGGCCGGTCTGCCAGAAGACATCGATGGGAATGCCACCGCGCGGGTACCAGTAGCCACCGATGCGGAGCCAGTGCGGGTCGAGCAGGGCCACGAGGCGCTTGGCGATCGCGATGGTGCAGTCCTCGTGGAATGCGCCGTGGTTGCGGAACGAGCCGAGGTAGAGCTTGAGCGACTTCGACTCGACCAGCCAGTCGCGCGGCACATAGTCGATCACGAGATGGGCGAAGTCCGGCTGACCGGTGACGGGGCACAGCGACGTGAACTCGGGCGCTGCGAAGCGGGCGAGGTACTTCACGTCGGGATGCGGGTTGGGCACGCGCTCCAGCGTTGCCTCGTCGGGGCTCTGAGGCAGCTTCGTCGCCTGCCCGAGAATGGTGACGCTGGTGTCCTTCTGGCCCATGGGTGTTCCTTACAGGCTCACTCTGCGGCCAGGCGCGTTGGTGCGGGACCGGAGTAGATTGCGCCCTCGCGGCAGCTGTCGCGCGAGATCTCGACCTGGGCGAGGCCCGGGACGCGGTTCTGCAGTCGGTTCCACAGCCAGATCGCGATGCGCTCCAGAGTGGGAGCTTCGAGACCTTCAACCTCGTTCAACAGGCGATGATCGAGCGCGTCCTGCGCTTCGGCCATCATCTCAGCCAGTTCGTCGAAATGAAAAACGTAGCCGGTGTCGTTGCCGGGCAAGCCGTCGATGGTGACGCGGGCGCGGAACGAGTGGCCATGGATGCGCGAGTTCGGATGCCCTGGAGGGGCACTCGGCAGGTAATGGGCGGCCTCGAAGAGGAATTCTTTGTAGATACGCATGCGGGCTCTCTAAGGGATTCTTCGCTGCAATTCCAGAGGCGCGGGCCTTCAGGGGCAGCGCTCAGGGGATGCCGAGCAGCTTGTGGGTCTGCAGAGACAGGCGCCAGGCGGGGTTAGCGCGGCAATAGGCTACGGCCTTCTGCGTGTTA
>CALRVN010000041.1:0-15102 GCA_943371625.1 Hyphomicrobium sp. CS1GBMeth3 | reverse complement strand
GGTGATCTCACCGCGATGCATGATCGCGAGCCCGTCACCGGCGCGGCCGTTCTCGTAGATCGTCAGGTGGCCACCATGCGGAGAGATGGTCAGCCGCGGACAACCGTGCGCGACTTCTCCGACCGGAGCACCGGCCCCCCCGTCCGACTTGGCGGCCGAGAGCAGCTGCTCCTCGCTGACACCGGGCGGCGGACTGGACTGGCTCGACGAGCTGCCAAAGATGCCGCCGCCGAGACCTGACGTAAGAGATGAAATGCCGCAACCCGTGCCGATGAGGGTTAACAACCCGCACGCGCACGCGCAGGCTCCAGCGCGCGCAACTTTGGTTGCGGTGTGCCTCATCTTGGTCCGGCTCGACCCCTCGTTGGCCTCGTTATAGCCGCTCATGCCAAACCCCTAGGCCAGCAGCGGAGGCTTCCTGTATTGTCCCTAGGCAAAGCCTATCATCCCCGACCAACCCCACCAAGCGCCTTGCGTCTTGAAGCACTTGGGTAGACAGAGAAAGCGATGTCCGCCGTCTCCGAGAATTCATCTGTGCAGTCCCGGCCGCCGCTAACCATTTATCTGGCCGCCCCGCGTGGATTCTGCGCGGGCGTCGATCGGGCGATCCAGATCGTAGAGCTGGCTTTGGCCAAGTACGGTGCCCCCGTCTACGTCCGTCACGAGATTGTTCACAACCGATATGTCGTTGATTCCCTGAGGGCCAAAGGTGCCGTTTTTGTGGAGGAGCTGGACGACATACCAGAGACCGACCAGCCCGTGATCTTTTCGGCACATGGGGTGGCCAAGTCCGTGCCCCTGGCCGCCCGGGCGCGCAATCTCTTCGTCCTCGACGCCACCTGCCCTCTCGTCTCGAAGGTCCACAACGAGGCCGCTCGACACTTCGATGACGGTCTACAAATCCTGCTCATCGGCCATGGCGGCCACCCCGAGGTCATCGGCACCATGGGGCAGCTGCCGCCGGGCGCAGTAACCCTGATCGAGACGGCCGAGGACGCCGAGCGCATTGCGCCTGCCGCTCCCGATAACCTCGCTTTCGTCACCCAGACGACCCTTTCGGTCGACGACACCGCTTCGATTGTCGCCATCCTGCGCCGCCGCTTCCCGGGCATCGTCGGGCCGCACAAGGAAGACATCTGCTATGCGACCACCAACCGCCAGGCTGCGGTGAAGGAGATCGCACCCAAGATCGACTGCCTTCTCGTCGTCGGCAGCCCGCAGAGTTCCAATTCGCTGCGTCTCGTCGAGGTCGCGCAACGCGCCGGCTGCCCTGTCGCCCGTCTCATCGAAGGCGCCAGCGAGATTCCGTGGGCCGAGCTGTCTAACGTCGCGAGCGTCGGCGTCACTGCTGGCGCTTCGGCCCCGGAGACGCTGGTCGAGCAGGTCATCGAAGCGTTCCGCGACCGCTACGACGTCAAGGTCGAGATCGTCACGACAGCGCTCGAGCGCATAGCGTTCAATGTTCCGCGTGAGCTGCGTCCCGCCCCATCCACAGCAGCCTGAGCGATCGCGACCTCCCATGGCCGTCTACACCGAAGTCAGCGACGACGAGCTGGCGAGCTTCATCGCCAGCTACGGCCTCGGCCAGCTCTTGTCGTTCAAGGGTATCGCCGAGGGCGTCGAGAACACGAACTATGTCGTGCACACGTCGAAGGGCGCCTTCATCCTCACCCTGTATGAAAAGCGCGTCGAGGTTTCGGACCTGCCCTTCTACCTCGGCCTGATGGATCACCTCGCCGCTAACGGGGTCACCTGTCCGACGCCGGTACACAACGCCGAAGGCAATGCCCTCGGCAAAATCTCCGGCCGCCCGGCCGCACTCGTCACGTTCCTCGAAGGCTTCTGGGTGCGTAACCCGACAGTCGCCCATTGCGCCGCCGTGGGGCGCGCGATGGCCGAGATGCATCTCGGCGGCGAAGGATTTGCGTTACGCCGCAACAACGCCTTAGGGCTTTCCGGCTGGCGCCCTCTCTACGATCGCTTCGCGCCCCGTGCGCAGGAGATCGCACCCGATCTGTCGCCGCTCATCGAGCAGGAGCTTGCCCACCTCGAAAGCGCCTGGCCGCGCGGACTGCCCGAAGGGATCATCCACGCAGACCTCTTCCCCGACAACGTGTTCTTCCTCGACGACAAGCTGTCGGGCCTCATCGACTTCTATTTCGCTTGCAACGACGCGCTCGCTTACGATATCGCCGTCGGCCTCAACGCCTGGTGCTTCGAGAGGGACATGTCGTTCAACATGACCAAAGGCCGGGCGTTCCTGCGTGGCTACGAGGAGGTGCGTAAGCTGACGCCCGCCGAGCGCGACGCGATGCCGACGCTCGCGCGCGGCGCCGCCATGCGCTTCCTGCTGACCCGTGCTTACGATTGGCTCAACACGCCGAAGGACGCGCTCGTCAGCCCCAAGAACCCCATCGAGTACCTGCGCCGCCTGCGTTTCCATCAAGGCGTGCGCTCGATCGCAGAATACGGACTGAACGGATCCGCCGCATGAGCGATAGCCCGCCTGTCGTCATCTACACCGACGGTGCCTGCTCGGGAAATCCCGGCCCGGGAGGTTGGGGCGCTATCCTCACCTACGGCGACAAGTCGAAGGAAATCTCCGGCGGCGAGGCCAACACCACCAACAACCGCATGGAGCTTCTGGCTGCCATCTCCGCGCTCGACGCGCTGAAAAAGCCGAGCCGCGTCGAGCTGCATACCGACAGCCAGTACGTGATGAAAGGCATCACGCAGTGGATTCACGGCTGGAAGAAGAACGGCTGGAAGACCGCCGACAAGAAGCCGGTGAAGAACGCCGAGCTGTGGCAGCGCCTCGACGAGGCCCGGCGCCGCCACGAGATCGATTGGCGATGGGTCAAGGGCCACGCCGGTCACGAGCAGAACGAGCGCGCCGACGAGCTTGCGCGCATGGCGATGGCCGACTTCAAGCCCGGTAAGAGCGGTTAAGCGGCCGGCTCCCCGTCCATGCGAAGCATGGCTCCGCCATGACGGGAGTCGCCGGGCGCCTTAAAGCGTGTGGTCGATCATCGAGCACAGCGTCGCAGCGCTCGACTTGTCGTGCTGCGGCGGGATGTCTTCGACGTTCAGCACTTTGACGACGCCATCCTCGACCAGCATCGAATAGCGCTTCGAGCGCAGCCCTAGCCCGAACGGCCCCAGATCGATATCGAGCCCGACAGCCTTGGCGAAATCGCCGCTGCCGTCGGCGAGCATCACGATCTTGCCCGTCGCGCCCGTCGCCTTGGCAAACTCCGTCAAGACGAAGATGTCGTTGACCGCCGTGCACGCGATCGTATCGATGCCCTTGGCCTTCAACTCGTCGACGCGCGTCACGAAGCCCGGCATGTGATCGTTCTGGCACGTCGGTGTGAACGCACCCGGCACCGCGAACAGCGCTACCTTCTTGCCGCCGAAAATCTCGGCCGCCGGCACCTTCTTCGGCCCTTCGGCCGTCATGACCGTGAAGCCCGTGTCGGGCAGCTTGTCGCCGACCTTGATCGTCATCGCGTTTCCTCGGTTTGAATTGGCTGTTCTTCAACGGGTGAGACGGGCACGCGGTTCATTTACTGCAGTGGGAACGTCGCCTCGGACTGTCCCTTGTCGGAGACGATGGTCGCCGTCAGCGGCTTACCCTTCAGCGCTGCAAGATCGACGTCCCTGCTGAGATCGACCTCGAACGTAACAAGCCCTTTGCCGTCGTCGGAGAGCTTCTGCGGCAGCGGGACGTAAAGCCCGTCCGGCGCTTCGACAAACACATCGGCATGCTCCGCGCCGGCGGGAAACTCGGCCTCCATGACGAGCCGCGGCTTCGGCCCTGCGAGCTCCGCCGCCGCCTTCTTCAGGATCGGATCGCCTTCACGGCGCGCCTCCGGCAACGCCGGCACCTTCGCCACAGCGTCGGTCAGTTCCTGCGACACCGGAGCGTCGGGCGGCACGGTCAGGCTCAGCTTGGCCTCCGCCGGAATGCAGATGTCCTTGCACACGCCGTAGTCGACCGCGAGTTGTACATCGATCGGCTTCGTCGGGTCTTTCGCCTTCAGCCGCACCGGAAACGTCGTGTCGCCCTTGTAGCCGACCGTATCGCCCGATTGATCGGTGAACCGCTTCGGCGCCGGATAAAGCACTTCCGCGCTTTCGAGATTGCCCGAGCCCGACCAGTCGAACGCCGGCGGCACGCCGCCCGCATCTCCCGGCGTGCGCCAGTACGTCTTCCAGCCCTCCGGAAGCTGCAGTTCGACGCCGGCCATGCCTGCGCCGCCGATAAGGCGCGCCCGCGAATTATGGCCCTCGGCCCACGGCGAGGCAATGTCGGCCCCCGCGGCGGCATCGACCGCCGGAAGCAGCATCGCCATACCGCCGAGCACAGCGGCTGGAGCAATCAGATATCTGCGCATCTTTTGGCCCTTCCGCGCCTCGCGGCGACTTGGGATCGGTTCGGTAAGCGTTGTAGCGGCGAACCGTCCAATCGCAAATCTCACCGTTCCAACAAATTAGCTGAACTGCCCATTAAGCAGGCGTCAACCGGGAATACCCTGCCAATTGACGGCTTCACACACCGGGCTCCGGCACGATAGTCTTGCCGAATGAAGATCACGCGCTCCGACCTCAATCGCGCTTCCGCCGAAGGCTACCTCGACGGACAGCTCCTCATTGCCATGCCGGTGATGTCCGATCCGCGCTTTGCGCGCTCGGTCATCTACTTGTGTGCCCACTCTGAGGATGGCGCCATGGGGCTGATCATAAATCAGCGCGCCTCGCACATTTCCTTCCCCGATCTGCTCGAACGTCTCGGCATCGACTCGCCCGAGGACGACACCAGCCCTCTCGGCGGCGGCACCATGTCGATCCATGTGGGCGGCCCGGTCGAAACCGGACGCGGCTTCGTACTCCACAGCTCCGATTATTTTGCCGACGACTCGACGCTGCCGATCGAGGATGGCGTCTGCCTCACCGCCACCATCGACATCCTGAAAGCGATCGCCGCGGGCAACGGCCCCAACCGCGCGCTGCTGGCGCTCGGCTATGCCGGCTGGTCTCCTGGACAGCTCGAGAGCGAGATACAGGCCAACGGCTGGCTCAATTGCCCCGCCGATGCCGACCTGATCTTCGACACCAATCTCGAAGCCAAGTACACGCGGGCATTGGCCAAGATCGGCATCGATCCCTCGCACCTCGTCAGCGACGCCGGCCACGCCTGAGCGCCGCAAAGCGCCCCGCGCCACCGCACACTGCGGCTGCCCGCATTCGACCGTAGCTAGGTGGTGCCTCAACCCTCGTGACGAAGCTTAGGTGACGGCTGCCCTGCACCGTCCGTATCCGGTTCGTGCTGTCCGCCCTCGGGCGGCCACGGCACGCCCGCGAGCTTCGCCAGGCTTTCGGCCATGGCCGGCGGCAGCCCCGAGAAATCCGGTGTCGGCTTCCGCCCAACCGCCTTTGCACCGTTGCCCCCGCCGTTCGCCCCGTTGGAAACGGGCCGCGGACGCGGCTGCGGCGCGCGCGGAGCCGGATGCGACAGCCGGCCGACCATAGGCTGCGCCGCGGCAGGCATTGGAGGCAGAGGTGCCGGCTGCGTCTCCGCCGCCAGCGCCGCGAGCAACGGATTGGGCTCGTCCATGCCCATGGGAGCCGGCGGCATCGCCACCGGCTGCCTCATGTCGGCGTGCCCGTGGCCATGTCCATGCGCGTGGTGCCCAGGCACCTCGCCGAAGTCGTCGAAGGAATGTGCACCATTCGGCGGCGGCGCCATATGCGCCATGTGCTGATCTGGCGGCGGCGAACTGAATTGCTCGAAGTGCAGCGGCGGAGGTGCAGTGCCGGCGTCGGGCGGTCCCGGATCGAAATCAAACTCCGGCGGCGCGCCGAACTGCGCTGGAGCCTCCACCTGATGCATGAGATGTGCGGGCGGTGGCATGTGCGCGTGCTCGCCCATCGGCGGTTGCTCATAGCCCTCGTCCATGCCGTTTCCATGCATGGGATGCTGCATCTGCGGCGGCGCGTGCCCACCCTGCATCGGATAGCCGCCGGGGACCGGTCCCTGCTGCGCGGCCGGCGTCATGCGACCCAGCACCGACGAGCGCGGCCGCGTACGCGCGGCCCCATTGGCCACCGCCGCCGGAACCATCGGCGGGCGACCGTTCGGGCGCGGTGCTGGCGGCGGCGGCGCTTCGGCCATGCCGCCCTCTTCCACCACGGCATCTTCGATCTCGTTGTTCTTCTTCGGCCGCTGCTTGCCCTTGGTCTTGGCGCGGAACAGCCCGCGCGGACGCAGCTTGTTCTCCGCCGTGCGCACCATCTTCAACAACTGCAGCACGTCGCGATCCGACATCGGCTCGCCGTAGTAGAAGCCCTGCGCGAACTGGCAGTTGATCGAGCGCAGGAACGCCACGTCCTCGGCATTCTCGACGCCCTCGGCGACGACGTTCTTTCCAAGCTCGTGCGCCAGCGCCACGATCGAGCGCACGATGGCCGAACCTGCCCCGCCGCTCTCGCCATGCGCCTGCACCAAAGAGCGATCGATCTTGATGGTGTCGAACGGGAACCGCTGCAGATAGGCGAGCGACGAATACCCCGTGCCGAAGTCGTCCAGCGCCAGCTCGGCGCCGGCGCCGCGTAGCCACTCGAGCATCTCCGTCGCCTGCTCCGGATTCTCCATCACCAAGCTCTCGGTAATCTCGAGCTTGAGCGAGCCCTTCGGCACGATGTTGCGGCCGAGGATGTGACGGATTTCCTGGATCAGGTTCTGGCGGAAGATCTGCCGGCTGGAAATGTTGACCGATACGAACAGCGGCCGCTCCTCGCGCGGCAGCTCACGCTGCCACCGGGCGGCTTCGTGCGCAGCGCGCAACAGCACGTGCGAGCCGAGCCGCACGATCAGGTCCGACTGCTCGGCAACCGGAATGAACTCGACAGGGCTCATCAGGCCGCGCTTGGGATGCTCCCACCGCACCAGCGCCTCGAAGCCCGCCAGCTCCTCGGTCGGCAGGTAGATGATTGGCTGATACAGAACCTTGATCTGGTTCTTCGCCAGCGCCTTGCGCAGATCGCTCTCCAGCGCCACCCGGTCGTCGCGATCCGAGCGCATCTCCGGACGGAAAATCTCGATCCGGTCGGCGCCGCCGCGCTTGGCGCGGTACATGGCGATTTCGGCCTCCTTGTAGAGGTCGAGATGGCTCGGTGTCTGCCCGTCGTACACCGCGATACCGATCGAGCCCGTCAGCACGATCTCCTGCCCAGCGATCTTGATGGGCGCGCGAAGCGATCGTCTCGCGCGCTCGGCGAGACCGGCGAGATCCTGCGGGCTCTGCTCCGACACCAAGAGGATGGCGAACTGATCGCCGCCCACCCGCGCTAGCGTATCCTGCGGCCCGAGATGGCCTTGCAGTCGCCTCGCCACGGTGAGCAGCAGACTGTCGCCGACGACGAGGCCGAACGACACGTTCACGCTCTTGAACTTGTCGATGTCGATGAAGATGACGCTCGGACGCACGTTGGGCTCGGCCTGCGTCCGCCCTACGGCGACGCCGAGGCGATCGAGTACCAGCTCCCGGTTGGGAAGCCCGGTCAGACTGTCGTGCACGGCATCATGCAGCAGCCGCTCGTGCGCGCGCTTGGCATCCGTCACGTCGCGCATCAGGCCGACGCAGCGCATCGACCGCGCATCGGCGTTCGGCACGCTCGCGGCTTCCAGCTCGAGCCAGCGGTAGCTGTTGTCGGCGTGGCGCATGCGGAATTCTGTGCGGATGCGCGCCCAGGTGCGTTCCTGGATCGACCATAGGATCATGCGGAACCGTTCTCGGTCCGCCGGGTGCATGTGCTTGCAGAAGTCGTCGACCTTGGTGCACAGCTCGCCCGGATTGAGTCCGAGCGAGGCTTCGATACCCGGGCTGACCTTGATCTCGTCGCGCCGCGCGTTCCATTCCCACACCGCCGAGCCCGCGCCGTCGACCGCGAGCGCGCGCAGCTGCAGTTCGCTCGGCGCCGCACCGAACAACGGTTCGAGCGATCGGAACGCGAACTGCGTCACCGTGAATCCGATGAGGATCAGGATCAGCACCAGGCCCGACACCAAGCCCTGCACGGCCGCGTCACCCTGCAGCCGCCCGGTCAGCACCATGGCCGCGCCGAAGATCCAGATGAGGAACAAGATCCACGTCGGGATCAGCGACAGCGCGCGATCCTGGCCGCGCAGGGCGAGGAACAGCGCGAAAGCGCCGCCAACCGCCCCGATGATCACGAACGACATTCGCGCGAACGTCGCCGCCAGCCGCGGATCGATGACCGCCACCGCCACCAGCGTCAGCTGCGCGATGATCCACACCGTGAACAGCATACGTATAAGGCCGTGCCAGAACGCGATGCGTAGGAACACGGATATGAAGATGACAACGCTCGCCGCCACCGCCGATTCACCCGCCGCTCGATAGACGGCGTTATCTTCCGGTTTTAGCTGGAACAGCTTGTGGAAGAATCCGAAGTCGACGCACAGGTACGCCAGCACGCACCACGAGACGAGCGCCGCGCTCGGGAAGATCGCCTTGTGGTTCGCGGCGAAGATCGCCGTCAGGAAGATGGCAAGCAGACCCGTCAAACCGAGCAGGATGCCGTTCATCAGCAGCCGGTCGCGCGAGTAGAGCTCGTACTCCAGCGGCTTCCACAGATAGAGCCGCGCCAGTCGGTCGGACGATAGCTCCACCACGTAGGTGACCGTCTGCCCTGGCTCGATGGTGATGCGGAAGATGTCGGCGCGGTCGCTCTTGATGCGCTCCGGCACGAAGCCCATCGACGGTGTCACGGCCTCGATGCGCTGCGCGTCGAGATCGGGCCACACGGCGCCCGAGCCGACGATGCTGTAGCGCGCGGCCGTCAGCCAGCGCTCGACCGGCTTGTCCGTCGGATTGGTGAGCGCGAACACGAGCCAGTTGGGGCTCGTACCCGGTGTCTTTGCTGTGACCGAGATGCGCCCGGTCATGCCGTCCGCCGCCGGCGCCGTCTCCACCTGCAGGCTGTCGCCGCGCGAGTCGTAGAACTCGCCCAGCGTCGTCACCTCGACACGATCCTGATCCGGCTCGATGACGATAGGCTTCAACGCCCACGCCTTGCCCGGCAGCGCGATCATCACCGCAAGGAGCGCGAGCAGCAGATATATGCCGGCGCCTATGCCGGTCCCGCGCTTCGCCGTTGCCTGATGGTGGCCTGCCATCATGCGGAGGATGCCTCCGCGCTCATGTCCGTGGCTTCATCGCCGTTAAGGCGCGCGTGCAGGAAATGGTCTTCCCACACGCCGTTGATCTTCAAAAGCTGCCGCGCGAAGCCCTCGCGGCGAAACCCGTTGTGCTCCAGAACGCGGATCGAGGGCAGGTTGCTCGGCATCGTCGCCGCCTCGATGCGGTGCAGGTGAAGCGTGTCGAACGCGAAGCTCGCAGCCGCGCGCACCGCCTCGGTCATGTAGCCGCGTCCGGTGAACGGTTTGCCGATCCAATAGCCGATGACGCCGGCCTGCGTGACGCCGCGACGGACATTGGAAAGCGTCAGCCCGCCGACCAGCTTGTCGTCGGAATCTGAAAAAATGAGGAACGCGTAACCCTGGTCCTCGCGCGCTTCTCGCTGGTAGTGCCGCACGCGGCGGCGGTAGGCGCTGCGCGACAGCTCATCGCGCTGCCATTGCGGTTCCCACGGCGTCAGGTGATCGCGGCTCAAGGCGCGCAGCTCCGCCCACGGTCCATAGTCCACCATCAGCGGCGCGCGCAGCCACACGCTGCGAGCGCGCAGGGTGAGCGCCGCATCGTGCCCGGACGAGGATCGCAGGAATGCCATCGGCCGCTTTCCCCCGAAGCGCTAGTGGCGCAACTGAGCGAACATGGGCGTCATTGCTTTGCCGGCGTGATCCATATCGAAAGCCCCGTTCGACACTGTGCCTCTCCCGATGGCGAGTACTTCGGCCACCACGCTTAGTTGCGAACCAGCTCCACGGCCCGCTCGGCGAACTTGCGCGAGCGCCGGCCGCTGCCGACCACCGAAACCGAAACGCCGCTCTGGACCAGCTGCGCCGCAAAGTCGCGCGCGTCAGCCGCCGTCACGGCATCGACCTTGGCCATCAGCTCCTTGTTGCCGATCACCCGGTTATGCGTCAGCACGTGCCGCGCCAACTGCTCGGCACGCGCCGATGAACTTTCAAGGCTCATCAGCAGCCCGGCCTTGAGCTGCGCCTTCGATCGCGCCAGCTCGGCAGCGTCAGGCGGAGCGTCCGCCGCGCGCTTCAGCTCCACGCCGATGATGTCGATGAGCTGGCTCATCAGTGCCGTTCCCGTCGCGGCGTGGATCCCGAACATTCCGGCGTCACGTAATCCCCATGCCGTCGAGTAAATTGCGTAGCAGAGGCCGCGCTTCTCGCGCACCTCCTGAAACAGTCGGGACGACATGCCCCCGCCGAACAGTCCGGAGAACACTTGCGCGGTATAGAACGCGTCTTCCCTGTATGAGGGACCGGGGAAGCCGATCAGGAGATGGCTCTGCTCGAAGGGCTTCTCCGAGACACGCATTCCCCCGACGTACTTGGCCGGCCGTTCCCCCGTTGTTCGCTTGCCGTCAGTGAGCCCTCCGAATAGGGCTTCAGCGTGGCGGACCATATTTTCGTGGCGGATGGCGCCGGCGGCGGAAATCACCATGTTTCCAGGACCATAGCGCCGACCTAAGAAGCGCTTGAGGTCGCCCGCCGTGAACCCCGAAACGCTTTCCGGCGTACCGAGGATTGGGCGCCCCACGGACTGCTCCGGGAAGGCTGCGTCGTGCAGCAGGTCATAGCCGATGTCGTCGGGACTATCTCGCGTGGCGGCGATCTCCTGCAGGATTACCTGCCGCTCACCCTCCAGCTCCGGACGCCCGAACGCCGAGTTCTGCAGGATGTCCGCGATGATCCCCAGCGCAACGCCCTCGTCGTTCTTCAGCACGCGCGCGTAGTACGCCGTCGTCTCCATGCTGGTGGCGGCGTTCAGCTCCCCGCCAACCTCCTCGATCTCCTCGGCAATCCGCTGCGCCGTGCGCTGCCGCGTCCCCTTGAAGGCCATGTGCTCGAGCAGGTGCGAGATGCCGTGCTCCCGGTCCGTCTCATGCCGCGCACCGGTGCCGACCCACAGCCCGAGCGAAACGGTCTCGAGGTTCGGCATGTCGTCGGTAACCACCCGTAGGCCGTTGGGAAGCGTAGTCTGTCGGATGGTCATCCGCGGCGCTCCAGTACGGCGCGCGTCAGCGCCTCGACGTGGCCCTCGGCGACGCCGATGTCGTTGCCGATGGTCGTGAAGCGCTCCTTATCCGTCATCAGCGCCGCGAGCCGCGGCGGTAGCGGCGGCCTGACGCCCGTGATCGCCTCCATGGCATCGGGGAATTTCGCCGGATGCGCCGTCGACAGCACGATCTGCGGAACGACACCACGGCTCCCGAGCTCCCGCTCGGCGGCAACAAGCGCGCACGCCGTATGCGGATCGGCGAGATACCCGCTCTCCGCCTTCGTCCGCACGATCGCTTCTGCGACGTCTTTCTCGCTCGCCGCCGCTGCCGCAAAGTCGCGCTGCATCGTTGCAGCGAGCGGCCCGAGGTCGAAGCTGCTCGTCTCGCGCAACGCACGCATCTTGGCGCGGATCAGTGGCGCATCGCGCCCCGACGCCTCGAACAGGTAGCGCTCGAAGTTGGACGAGATCTGGATGTCCATCGACGGCGACGAGGTGGCAACCACCTCGCGCATCTCATACGCACCGCCGTGCAGCGTGCGCGGCAGGATGTCGTTGACGTTCGACGCGATGACCAGCTTGTCGATCGGCAGACCCATGCGCTTCGCCACATAGCCGGCGAAGATGTCGCCGAAGTTGCCGGTCGGCACGACGAACGAGACCGGACGGTGCGGCGCGCCCAGCGCCACCGCGGCGACGAAGTAGTACGTCACCTGGCCTGCAATGCGCGCCCAGTTGATCGAGTTGACCCCCGCCAGCGCCACGCGATCGCGGAAGCCGTGGTCGTTGAACATCGCCTTCACCAGCGCCTGGCAATCATCGAAGTTGCCGTGCACCGAAATGGCGTGAACGTTCGCCTCCGTCGGCGTCGTCATCATCCGCCGCTGCACATCCGAGACGCGCCCTTCCGGGAACAGGATGGCGATGTCGACGTGCGGCGACCCGCGGAACGCCTCGATGGCCGCCCCGCCCGTATCGCCAGACGTTGCGCCGACGATCGTGGCCCGCTCGTTGCGCGCCGACAGCACCCGGTCCATCAGCCGGGCGAGCAGCTGCATCGCCACGTCCTTGAACGCCAGCGTCGGGCCGTGAAACAGCTCCAGCACCCAGCGGTTCTCGCCCACCTGCACCAGCGGGGTGACGGCCGGATGCTCGAAGCGCGAATAAGCCTCCCGCGCCATTTTCCGCAGCTCATCGCGGGGGATCGCGCCTCCGGTGAAGGGGTGGATCACTTCGACCGCCACGTCTGCGAACGGCATGCCGGCAAATGAGGCGATGGTCTCCGGCGTCAGCGTTGGCCACACCTGCGGCACGTAAAGCCCGCCGTCGCGGGCGAGCCCGGCCAGGACGACGTCTTCGAAGCCCAACGGTGGCGCCTCACCTCTGGTCGAGATGTAGTTCAAAACGCGATGTTCTCCTTGCGAGCGGATGCGTGGTGCAACCTAGAGCGGGGGCCGGGGGGCCACAAGCAAGCAGCCGGTGTCTGTCACCGGTCCGCACAGCCTTGTTGCGGTTAACCCCAACGTCGGCGGCGCACGGTCGCCTAGCTATCCTGAGGCGTCTTCCAGCGCGAGGCGGCGAAGGCGAGGAATACCCCTACGAGCGACGCTGCCAGACCATACCACGTCAGCGCATACTCCAGGTGACGGTTGGGCAGCGTCAGGCGCGTCACACCGCCCCTGGGCCAGCCGCCGGGCGGGGCCGGTTCGGCTTCCGCATCGACGACGAAGCGATGCACCCGGGAAGCATCCGCCCCCGCGGCGGCCGCCGCCATCGCATCCATGTCGCGCCAGTACCAGATGTTGCGGGCAACGTCGTTCGCCGGGATGAACGTGGCCTGCTGGTCGCCGTGCCGCACGAGCCCCGTTACGCTCACCTTGCCAGTAAGTTGTCCTGCGGCACGTCGCGCCGGATCCTTGAGCTCATTCGGCACGAAGCCGCGATTGACGAGAACAGTGCTGCCATCCGCGAGCCGCAGCGGCGTGATGACGTGAAACCCGGGCTCGCCACTCTCGTCGAGCGCGTAAAGGTGGATCTCCCGGTCGTTCGCGAACGCGCCGTCGACGGCAACCCGAGTGTACTCGACATCATCTCCGCGGGCCGCGCGCTCCTCGACGACCGCAAGCGATACCGGAGCCCCGTGCGCGCGCTCGGCGATGGCCGCGACGAGACTTTCCTTCCACGCCAGCCTCTGCAGCTGCCAGGTGCCAAGCACACACAGCAGCACCACGCCGACGAGCGTTGCGACACCCGGCCAGATCAGGCGCTTGTCTCGCAGCGTCCCGCGCACGTCAGCGCTGCCCCGCTAGGACCCGAACTGCCTGAGCCTCACTCATGCTCGAAGCGTCCTTCCTCGGCCTTGTTGCGGTACTGCAGCGCGATCAGCAGCGCCTTGAGGAAGCGCAGCAGCCCGAGCGCGATCAGCGGCGTGCCGATACCCCACAAGAGGACATGCACCCACACCGGCGGCTCGAACGTGAACTCCACGTAGAGCGCCATACCGCAAACTAGAAACCCTAAGATGAAGATGGCGAACACCGCCGGACCGTCGCCCGTGTCGATGAAGCGGTAGTCGAGCCCGCACCGTTCGCAGCGCGTGCGCAACTCGAGCACGTTTTTGAACAGAGGCCCCATGCCGCAGCGAGGGCAGCGCGCTAACAAGGCCGCGTAGAGCGGAGAGGCAGACCGGGATGGATCAGACACGCGGCGCTCCATCAATGGGCTAAGCAGCCCAATATAGGCGTTCCCCATAATAGTACGGGGCGGCCATTGGCCGCCCCGGTAATCATTCAATACTGGCTAAGCAGGCGTTAGTGGCCTGCGCCGCCGGCGCTCGGTCCAGCCGCCCAGACGTAGATCGAGGCGAACAGGAACAGCCAGACCACGTCGACGAAGTGCCAATACCAGGCTGCCGCCTCGAACCCGAAGTGGTGCTTCGGCGTGAAGGCCCCGCGCGCCGCGCGGATGAGGCAGACGAGCAGGAAGATCGTGCCGATGATCACGTGCACACCGTGGAAGCCCGTCGCCATGAAGAACGTCGAGCCGTAGATGTGGCCGGCGAAGCTGAAAGCCGCCTCGCTGTACTCGTAGGCCTGGAAACATGTGAAGATGAGGCCCAGCACTACAGTCAGGAACAACCCGATGATCAGGTGGCGGCGGTTGTTATGCAGCAGCGCATGGTGCGCCCACGTCACCGTCACGCCCGAGGTGAGCAAGATCAGCGTGTTGAGCAGCGGAATGTGCCAGGGATCGAACGTATGCTGGAAGATGCCCGGCGTCGGAGCGCCCGTGGCCGGCACCGTCAGGCCCGTTCCTTCGACCGGCACCGGCGGCCACTGACCACCGAGCAGCTGGTCGCGTGACACCTGGCCCACGACGTCCGTCGTGTTCAGCAGGTCATGGATGCTCTTGGGGAACAGCGCCACGTCGAAGTAGGCCCAGAACCAAGCGACGAAGAACATCACCTCCGAGGCGATGAACAGGATCATGCCGTAGCGGAAGTGGAGCTGCACGACCGGCGTATGGTCGCCGTGTTGGCCCTCCTTGATCACGTCGCGCCACCAGACGACGGCGCTGGTGACGACGCCGAGGAAGCCGGCGAGGAACACCCACGGTCCGGTGATCCCGAACACGCCAGCGCCATCGGCCTGCGAGCGCATCCAGATGATCGCACCGATCATCATGATGAACGCCGAGATGGACGACGTGAGCGGCCAAGGGCTTGGATTTACTAGATGATAGTCGTGATGCTTGGCGTGCGAAGCGGCCATTTTCGTGTCTCTCCCGTAGTCCCCGTTGGTGCTCCCGATCCCAGTCTTTTTTGGCGTCAGCCGCCGAGGGCTTCAGCCTCGCCGTTGCGCCTAAGGACCGGTCCCTC
>CALRVN010000040.1:0-15395 GCA_943371625.1 Hyphomicrobium sp. CS1GBMeth3 | reverse complement strand
CAAGATGAAGGCAGCCGAAACTGCGAGCGTCGGTCGCGCCAAATCCAATCCTCGTCATGCAAAGCCATGCGCCGTGCAACGCGGCGCAAACCGGAACGCAGGACTGGAATCGACGCTGCCACGAGTTGGATTGGTACAGCTTCCTCGCTCGCGCGCTATTCTGTACGACAAGTTTCAACATTAATTTCTCGACCGCCGAAAATGCCGCCGCATTAGCCTTAAGTAGGAGGGTACAACCTGACGCATCCCCCATTCAGGGGACAGACAGCCCCTGTGCCCCCACGTAATTTCCGGGGGTGGCAATCGATTGCCGCCACGCGTTTTTCAGTATTGCGTTCGGGGACACTCAAATGGCTTGGCTCTCCACCGTCGGCGTTCAAGGTAAATCGGGGTTCCGCACAGAACCCTCTTTTGCCGCCCTCCCCCCCGCTGTCCCGGCTCCCCCCGCCGCGTCAGCTCCTGCGCCCCAGCGGATTGCCTCCAACGCCTTTGTGTTCAAGGCGGGTGCGCCCCGAACGCATCTCTATCGTGTCGAAACCGGTACGGTCTGCCTCTACGAGGCGGGCTCCGGCAACCGCCCCGCGGTGATCGAGTTCTGCTTCCCCGGCGACTACCTGGGCCTGGGCTTCCTTGACAAGCAGCACCTCAACGCCCGCGCCCTTCTGGAATCGACCGTGACCGCGTTCCCGATCGACGCGCTGCCCGACCTCGTCAAGAACGACCCGCGCGCCCAGGCCAAGCTCGGCCTGTCGGTCGAGCGCGAGTTCGAGGCGCGGCGTGACGCGCTCGTTGCTGCCGGACAACGTCGCCCGATCGAGCGCGTTGCCGCGCTCCTCGTGACCTCTGCCCGGACCAACACGCAGCAGGGCCGCCCGGCGGAGATCATCAAGGACTCCTGGAAGTGCGGCTTCATCGCCGACCTTCTGCAGCTCACGCTCGACGACCTGACGGCGATCCTCGTCGACCTACAGCGTCGTGGCCTCATCGCCGCGGCTGGCCCCGACCTCCGCTTGATCGACCTTCCGGCGCTCGAGGCAATGGCAGACGGCATCTGGCCCGACAACGACGACCGCGCGCACACGCACGAGACAGCCTACAAGGCGGCGTGATGCCCGTTGGTTTTGAGCATGCCGAGGCTCTGCGCCCGGACGACAGCCTGCGCGCGTGATTCAGCGGAAAGCTTTTGGAAGATCCGCTTCAGGTGCGTCTTGATCGTTTCCGGAGTGACGCCCAGCTCGCGCGCAATCTCCTTGTTCGACCGGCCCCGCGCGATGAACTCGATGATCGAGCGTTCGCGGGCCGTCAGTTCGTCGGGAGGCCGCGCCTGCGCCGAAGACTTGCGCGTGGCGAGACGCTCGCGCAGCTGCGCCAGCAGCCGCTCGACCAGGTTCTTGGCCCCAGCATCCGCATCGAAAGCGCCGGCGTCGCGCGCATTGAGCAGCATCGGCACGATGCGGCGTTCATGATCGAGCACGAAGCTCGGCATGTTCGCCTCCGCCCCCCAGCCTACCAACTTGGCAAGCAGCGCGTGGGCCCGCTCCGGCGACCCCAGGCGGTCGTGCAGCACCGCCAGATCGATGCCGACGCGCAGGGCGATGAACCGATCGTCGGTAGACAGCAGCGCGTCGAACGCTTCGCTCAGCGCCGCAGCGGCTTCCTCCAGCCGCTCGGCCGCGGCGTCGACTAGCCCGCTCGCCACCAGGCTCCAGGTCCGGATCGACGCACTTGAGGACGTGTTCGCCGTCGCGGTCTTCATCTGAAGCTCGTCGAACACCGGTAGCAGCGCCCGCGCCTCGCTGATCTGCCCGGCGCCCAGAAGCAGCCGCGTGCGCTCGACCAGCAGCATGGCGATCACCACGCCCCACCCGCGCTCCCAGCTCAAGCGCTCGGCGCGATTGAGCAGGTTCATGGCCCGTGGGATGTCGCCGCGCAGCGCCGCAGCCCGCACCAGCACGAAGAAGGCGTTGCGGAAGCCCTCGTGAAACGCCGTCGTTTCGATCAGCTCCAGCGCGTCCAGCACCTTCACCTCGGCACCGGTGACGTCGCCGCGCTCATATTGCAGGCGCGCTGTCAGGCCGGTCAGCATCGAAGCGGCCATCGATTTCGCGCCGGCATACTTCTCTGCGAGGGCCGCTGCCGCGGCATAATGCTGGAACGCCTCGTCGAACTTGAGCTGCTTCACCGCCGCAAGGCCGTTGAGGCACAGGCGGAAGTTCTCCGGCAGGACGTAGGACGCTTCACCCGCCGACAGATCCGGGTTGGGTAGAGCGTAGTAGGCCTTCCAGTCGCCTGACTTCAGGTAGGCGTAGCGCGTGACGTTACACAGCGCGTTGAAATTGAAGGCGTCGAACTTGTAGCCGGCGAGGCATTCGAGCGCGATGTCGCGCCCCTGCGCGGCATTCTCCGTCAGCGCGCAGAACACCGCCCGCGCCGCCCGGCTGCGCCACCAAAGGTCGGTGCCGGTCTCGGACAGCGTCCCCGCCTCCACCTGCGACAGCAGAACCTCGGCCTCCTTGAACCGCGTGACGAGGCACATGCCCCATGCCAGCGCCAACTTGACCTCCAGCTGCCCGCCCATCAGCTCGCGCGGCAGCTTCTGCTCCCAGCTCAGCAGCGTCAGCAGGTCGCCGCGCGCCACCATCGCCATGGCGCAGTGCTCGATGAACTCGATGGCGAGGGCGTAGTCGCCGGCGGCGATGGCGTAGTCGACGGCCTCCGTCCACATCTCGCGTTCTGCATACCAGCGGCACGCCCGCCGCCGCAGCTCCGGGATTTGGTCGCCCATCCGGGCACGCAAACGGTCCTGGAGGAACTCGCGCAGCAGATGGTGGTAGCGATAGAGGTCGCCGCTGTCGTCGAGTGGCACCAGCAGGAATTGCTCCCGCTCCAGCGCTTCCAGGATGCCGGCATCCTCGCGGCAGCCAGCCACGGCGCTGCACAAGGAGGTGTTCATCTGGTCGAGGATCGATGTCTTCAGTAGGAAATCGACCACATCCTCCGGCTCGGTCGCCAGCGTGTCCTCGAAGTATTCCGAGATCGTGCGCGATGTGCCGGTGATCGTCCGCACGCGCGCCAGCGGATCGGGCGAGTTTGACAGCAGTATGCGCGACAGCTGCAGCGCGGCAGGCCATCCCTCGGTCGTTGCGTGCAACTCGGCAATTCCTGGCCGTCCGAGCGCCGAAGCGAGCGCCTCGCCGAGGAAATTGCTCATCTCCGAGAGCTTGAACTTCAGGTGCGCCGTGTCGATCTCGAGCAGCTCGTTCTCAAGCCGCAGCCGCGACAGCGAGAAGCGCGGCTCGATGCGCGACACCAGCACCAGGTGCAGGTTGGACGGCGCATAGCGCAGGAACAGCGTGACCAGCTCCTGGCAGCGCGCGTCCGTGACGACGTGGAAGTCGTCGAGGAACAGGTAGACCTCCGCATCGACCTCCGACGCCGAGTTCAGCAGCGTCGACACGACATTGCGTGCCGGCATCAGGTTCGACGCCTTCAGCAGCTCGATAGCGTCCTCGCCGAGATGGCTCGAGGCACTCTCGAATGCGCGGGCGAGATGGTAGGCGAACGCGCCCGGCTCGTTGTCGTCCATGTCGAGGCTCAGCCAGGCGACGAGGGCGCCGCTCTCACGCAGCCGCTGGCTCCATTCGGCAGCGAGCATGGTCTTGCCGTACCCGGCAGGCGCCCGGAACAGGAACAACCGCCGTCCGGCGGCACTGTCGAGGAAACGCATGAGTTCAGGGCGTTGAACCGCGAATTTGCGGACCGCAGGAGGCACTGTCTTGGTCAGCGCGATGCGCGGCAAGTCGACCAAGACCGGATGAGTCAGTTCTGACGTCGATCCCATTGCACTCATCTGCGCGCGCTCCCCACGCACAGAACACGGATTACGCTCTCGTTCCTGCATGGTAGGCGATGGGGGCTAAGGCTTCAAACGAAATGCAGTGCAGCGGACGCGCCAACGCCGCGGTTGGTTACCCGCGCCGCCGCGTGGGCCGGCAATATGGGCAGTCCCCCAAACAGATGCTCCGTCATCCCCCAATCAGGGGACTGATCTGGCACGTCCCGCAGGGCAAGTGTTCCAGCAACAAAAAGGACTTTTCAGACAGGGATTGCGTAACGATGTTCGGGTCAGTTTCTTCAGCGTCATTAAACTCACGTTGCCGCCGCGTTGCCGGCATCGTTTTCGCCGTTGCCGCCGCGTTGTCCCTGGGCGCCTGCGCCCATAATCCGGGCGATATCCCTGCCCTGGAGTGGCAGGTGAACTCCGCCGGCGCGGCAGCGCCCGTTACGCCAGCCAGCGGCGTATTCCTCTGAGGGCACGCGACTTTCCGACGGCGCAATTGATGGAGCGGGCGACGGGAATCGAACCAGTATAAAGCGAAATGTGTCTCAACCGTCTCGAGGCAGAAGGCACCAATTGTAAAACCCGCGAAGGATTGATCACACGCCGCCGCGGACACGAAAAAAGCGGCGCTGGCGAGCACCGCGTCCCGCGTTAGTTCACAGGCATCAGGCGATGTCGGCGACGTCGAACAGCCAGCCCTGCCCGTCCCCGTCGAAACGGTCCGGCTCGCCGCGTTCGGCCGCCCGCGCGTCGCTCGCAGCTTCCACCTCGGCGATGGCCTGGCGCGCCAGCTTCTCCTGGTCGACCTGCTTGGCGTAGTGCTCGACCATCTCCGACGTCTGGCCGGTGATCGCCTGCACCTGCGCCGTCGTGCAGCCCGCTTCGAGCAGTGCGTTGACCGCCGTGTGACGCAGCCCATGGAAGGTGAGCCGCTGCTCGCGGAATCTCGCGAATTCCGGCCGCCGCATCTGCCGGTGCCAGACCATCCCGAAGTTCGTCCACTGCCGTCCGGTCGTCGTGGCGAGCACGTACTTGCACGTACGCGGCAGCACCTCCCACACCTTCGCCAGCTCCTTGTGCATCGGGATGCCGAGCCTCTTCTTGGTCTTGCTCTGCTTCACGTAAAGGAGCCCGTTGCGGTAGTCGGTCCAGCGCATGTTGAGGCAGTCGGCGCGGCGCTGCCCGGTGTAGAGCGCCAGCGCCGCCGCCCACCACATGTGCGGCAGCGACTGCCGCTTGAACAGCTCCACCATGCCGGCGTCCCACGCCTCGTAGCTGCCGTCGCAGCCGAACTTCAGCTTGCGCATGCCCAGGCACGGGTTCATCTCCAGCCCCTCGTCGACGACGACCCATGACAGCATCGACGACAGCACGGTGATGAGGTGATCGGCCTGGCTCGGGGTGTCGACGAACTTGTCCCGCAGCTGGCGCACGTGCTTGGGACGGATGTCCTTCACCTGCACCTTGCCCCAGATCTTCTCGAGGACGCCGAGGCGCTCGGCGTACTGCCGCTGCGTCGTCTCGGCGATGCGCTTCCAGTCGCCCGACGATGAGGGCTTTGAAGGTGCCGGCGAGCAGATCGGGTGGCATCACGCCGCCGAGCTGCTCATAGGTCGCCCACCATGCCTCGACCGGAATGCCGTCCTCGTCGAACGGCACACCCGGGATCGCACGCCGGATGCAGCCGCCGCCGGGGAATTGCCCGCGGAAATAGAAGTAATCCTTGTACTTGTTCGTGACCTTGTGCACGTACGGCGGCAGCCCTTTGAGGACCGTCCGCACTTTTGGCTTGCGTCTCCTGCCCACGGGGTCCCGCCGCTAATCCGTATTGCGCTTCCGGAGGCTCTTGAGATCGAGCTGCACCACCGCATCCTCGAGCGCATCGCGCTCCGCAGGCTTGCCGTTCATCGCCTTGCGCGCGGGCTCCGGTTTGCCGCGCTTGAGCAACAGCTCGCGCACGCTGTTGAAATCCCATCGCGACAGATGCCCGATGGCGATCGGCTTGGGCAACTTGCCGCTGCTCTCCAGCAGCGCCAGGTCATCCATTGAGCAGTTGAGCCGGTAGGCCAGCGTCTCGGCCGATACGAAATCGGGTGGATACCCGCGCTCCTCGAACTCCCGCGTCATGCCGCGCCTCGGCATTCCGCAAACTCCCTCGCTGCTGCGCACGCAGGGGTTCCATAATCCGCAAAGCGGGCTCGCCGCCAAGTCGGCAGCGCTGCTCTCAGGCTGCCAGACTGGCAAGTATAAGCGGGACGACGACGTACGGATCTTCTGCACACGACGCGCGACATGTCACGAATACAATCCAGCGACTGAAGATCCCGCGCGCGCCGGCGGTCCGGGGAGAGGAATGACTGGCGTCTGCATCTTGAACTGTTCATGACCACAACCCGTCATCGAAGCTCGCTAGGAGCACCGCACCGACGCGTTGCCGGCTCGGATCTGGCGTGTCAGGAAGACCGATCCTGGACGCGACCTGGAACTGGCCTCGAGCGCGCACATGGCCGTGTGAGCTCGAGACATCTCGACGATAGACGCGGGTATGAAATGACTCTGCGGGCCAGGTTTGGGAATGGGGCAATTCCCAAACCTTCGCGACACTGGCCGGCGCAGGCAGATCTTGAGCACACGCGGGAACGCGCGTCCCGCCGCGGCCGATGCAACCGGCCGCCATTAGCGGGAGCTGGTCCGTCGTCGGCAGTCTGCATAGTCGCGTCGAGCGACATGCCAGCCATCAGAGATCAGCAAAAAACTTTCTGGCCCGCGCACCGCCGTAGTCGCGGACGGCGCGTTGCAGCCTCGACGCATCCAAGGCGCGCGCGCGCTTTCGGACGCGCGCCAGAACCTCTTGCTTGCTCTCAGCGAGCCGAGGGACGTTGTTGACGAGATCGACCAGCAGGAACTCCGGGGAGAGGCTCTTCGGGAAAGCCGGTTTGACGCGAAAGTCAAAGCTACGTCCGCCGTGTCGCTTGTGGTTATAGACCACCGTCATGTCGTAGAGCTGCGTGGTGCCAACGCCGAGGTTGTTGTAGGCGTTGGGGGAGGTCAGCAGAAAGCGATCATCTCGGAGGAAGGCGCTCACAAGCTCCTTGTCGTCTGCCGGGGCTTTTCCGAAGACGGTATCTTTCGGATAGGCGTAAAGTCCCCCGGAAAGCTTGGTGAGCGTTCCGTCGCTGACAAGCTGCTTCAAGTGCCGGTCGACAGCGTTCGACCAGCACACCAAGTGCTCACGCCGATACACCTTCCCGGGCCGAAGTTGCCGTTTGAGCAGTTGAAGTTGGGTGGGCCTCGCCATGGTGGTGGTATGGGGAGTGCACCTTGCTCACGCAAGTATCGTCATTGAAAATTCATGCATAAATTGTCACCTCTCCCCACGTCCGCTGTTGCGGATAGCCGGTTGAAGTGAGATGACTCGACGAGTGCTCCTGACCCTTAGCCGCCCTGAGCAAATGCAGCATGGCCCGATAATCGATGACTGCAGGGCCAGCAAAACGGAAGTTGACGCTCCGCCAGTGCCTCAGCCGTCGTCCGGCACAACAGTCCACGCCGGCCGTGCGTCAGTAAGCGGACATCGCCTCTCCAAAGCACAGGGCCAAGACTGCCGCCCGACAACACAGCCAGCCTTCGGTCTGCCGTTTGCCAATTATTCAAAGACGTCCGGGTCTTTCTTCCAGTCAGCCCAGTGGATTGTCGGATGCTCGGGAAAACGCTTTAGCACGCGCAGCTCGCCTGCTGCCTTGGCACGCGTATTGTCGTCCCAGTACGAGCCGCCGCGCGCGCGTACTGCGAGATAGATGACGTTACGCGTAACAGTGCCGACGCCCATGTCATTCATGGCGCGTTCGAACACGTTGTCGGCAACGTGGCGCGGATTCGCCTGCTGCCAGTACAGCCAATCGTGATAAATGGCAGCATTTCCGTACAGGCCGGTCTTGTTGAGGAACGACCAAAGATACCACGGCACGGATGCCAGGTCGGTGACGAAGCCGCGCGGAACGTCGACACGCACCACGTCGGGGCCATCGCTCGCATCTGGCACCCAACCGATCGGCGTGTAGACGATCCAGTACTCCTGTTCGGCGAACGGCAACAAAATAGTCGCGCCTCCGACGAAGTCGCGTGTTTTGACGTCGCTCCAAGTGCGCGTGCTAATGGCAACCTCTTGCTGCCGTTTCGCGATGAAGCTTTCGACCCACTTGGCACGCTCCGCTTTGCCGACGGCGATCTGCTCGGCTGTCGGCCGGCCGAAGCTCTTGGGCAGCAAATTGTCGAGTACACGGGAAGCGAGGCTCAGCCGCTTCTGCGGATCGAGGCGCGCTAGGAGCCGCGGATCGGTATCGAGCCCGCCGGCGAGATCGGCCAGTAGTTCCGCCTCATCGCGGCGCTTGGCACGCACATCAAAGAACATCTGCGCGACCGCCCAGCCAAAACTCACGGCGGCAGCCGCTTCACCCAACCCGACGCCGAGGGCGCGGGTGCGTTCTTGCGGAGTGGCACCGCCCTCGATCGTCGCCCGCAGTTCGGCAGCAGCCTCAGCGCCGAACTCGGCCGAGACCGCCCGAACAATTTCATCGGCATCAGTCATTGAAACGTCTTCCTCCGTGAACATGCGGCGAGACTCGTCAGAAGCAATGGCGCTAGCTAGGAACTAGGGATTGCGGTTGGTCACTGGAAGAATTGCACGCGACGGCAATAAAAGACAGATTGTGATGTTTGAAAGGTGCCAGACCAAGATGGTTCAGCAGGCAGGTAGGCGCGGCATGAAAGGGATAGCGGTCCAAGATCGTTGCTGCATATGGGGAAAGAATGAACGGGCGCGGTAAAGCATACGAGCACACACCACCGCCGCTAGCGACGCCTGGTACCAATCGGCGTGTTGCTTTGGTCATCGGGAATAGCGAGTACAGGCCAGCGGTTGGCGGGCTCCGCAATCCTAAAAATGACTCAGAGGCGATCGCCGAAAGACTGCGCCAGCCCGAATTTGGGTTCGATGTCACGACGCTCGTCGACCTTGGCCGCGATGCATTCGTGCTTGCCCTCAACGCTTTTTCCCGTGTGTCGGACGGGTGCGATGCTATTGTCTACTTCGCCGGTCACGGCGCCGCGGCTCGCGGCCAAAATGTGCTCATTCCTGTCGACTTCGCCTACGATCCCACGCTAAGCAAGGAGTTACTTCGTCACGAAATCATCGCTCGCGGCGTCAGTCTCGATCTGCTTTTGGCAGCGACTGCCAAGGCGCTCCGCGTTGTTGTCTTTCTCGATGCCTGCCGCAACGACCCGTCTCGAGTGATCGACGTTATTGCGTCTAACGAAATGCGCTCGCTGCTCGCCGGCGGTTTTCGCGATGTAGACGTAAAGTCGCACTATCTTCAGCGCCTTGTCGCATACGCCGCGAGCTATGGTCAGAAGGCCGCGGATGGTGAAGGCAAGAACAGCCCATACACTAAGGCGCTACTGGCGCTCATGAGCAACGATGAGCCAATCGGCTCGCTGCTCAATAAGGTCCGAGGACGCGTATATGAAGACACAGGTCAACGTCAATTGCCGGTGGAAGACAACAGTTTAACGGCCGATTTCCAACTTGTGCTGTCACAAAACAAGCCAGCTTCTGAGGTGTTAACACAGTCATATTCGCTGAATGAAGACCAATTGTTCGAGGCTGCAGCGCTCCAACATTGGGAGTTGGTCAAAGACACGGCGGACTCTGCTCGTTTGAGGGAGTTTCTCGCAGTCTATGGCAAGTCACGCATGGGGCTACTCGCCCGCGAGGCCCTACAGCGACTCGCGATAGCCACCCTGAGAAAGGCCCACGGCGCTTCGGCCAAAACGGGGGGGTCTGATAGGTTCAATACGTTGACTCTAACTGACTTCTCAGGTCGTGATTTCGTGTTGAGCTTCTGCCCATTGAGCGATGAGGTAACCAGTGCCGGAACGCTCATTGCGATGCGTCCGATGCCCCCTCTCGACAATCGCGGCCGAGTCGCCCCAGAAAACATCGCAATGCTGCGCGGCGCTTTGTCGGCGGGCGCTATGCTTGCTCAGATACGGGAGTTGACTGGTGCGCGACTACGCTTTCCATCGCCGACAGAATGGGCTTCGGCATTTAAGGACCTTTCTTCTCCACGCCGGACGATAAAACAGGGTGTAGCTCCGCCCCTCGACAGTTACAGCCGCGATGAACTGGGTCTCTTCTCGCCTCCGGCCAATACAGCCGAATGGATTGTAGATGGAGACGCCGATGCACAAAAACCGAATGGTATTGCCATAATCCGTGCATCGGGCTCGTCATACTCAGCGCGTTTCGACCGCGTATTGCTAAGCGACACTAGCGTTTCTGCAGTTCTCAGACTGATTATGGATACTAGCCTATAACCCGGCTCGCGATTTCGTGCTCTAGCACAATGGAGAGAGTGGCTTCATGATCGAAGGAGACGCAACAAACGAGACCGCAAACTTGGATCCACAGGGCACTCATGCGACGGCACCACCGCAGTTTCGCACTGGTGAATCAGGCTTAAAATCTTCGAAAAAGGACGAGTTCGGTGTCGACACAGATTCTTCCGTTGATAGCGACGAGATATCCGGGCTTTTTGTCAACGATTTTACCGACTGTGAAGAACGAGCGGACGCCGGAGTCTTGGGCGAACTTCTAGATTGCCTGAGGCAAAATTCAATCGCTATCCTCTACGGGCGCATCGGGCTCAGTCATTTCCACGACCTCGAACCTGGCCATAACGCCGATTGGCATCGCGAGATTCCAAACCGGTTGAACGCCGCCTGGGCAGCATGGGAAACCGTCGGGCGCGAGAGCAGGATCAAAGGTGTCGATAAGCTGCGAGGGCGATTTCAAGAATTCGAGATAGCTTGGGGCCGCCGCCAACCTGCAGAGGACGCGACGCGGGAGAGACCTGGGCTCCTAATCGCTCCATGCTCCGTATCGAGTTGGAACACAAACGCTTTTCGCGAGCTTTTTTCAGCCGCGCAGCTTCCCAAAACGAAAGAAACGCTTGAAGCTTCCAATTGGAAGCTTGTCGTCATGCTCTACGTTGAGCCCGAGCACGTCGAGCCGGAAGCAGTCCGGGAATCTCCGGTCGCCGTCAAGCTGCCGTGGGAGCCCGCGCTCGCGCTGGCGCTGATGCGTGATCGGTTCGACGCGGACGCTCGCAGTCGCGTCGCCGATGAGATCAAGACCCGTCTTGAGCAGATGCCAACAAGCGCGCGGGGACGCATTTGTGACCGTCTGTTGAGTGACAGGTCGCTTTTGCAGTTCAACCTCATTAAGAATTTCGAGTCCGCGCTTTGGGAGAAGATCGAGCGCGCATGGGAGGCGATCCAAATCGAAAGCGCTGCAGGCGCCCCGCTGGATGCATATGACGTACAAGACGCCTTTGCCGAGACGAGCATCGTAGTTTCAACATTTGTGCCGGGGTTGAAGCGCGATGACTTCGACAGGTTGTGCGGTGCCCTTCTGCCGGATGGCGATGCGCCAAACCAATATCTGCCTTCAGCTCTACAAACAGTGCAGCAAGTTGCTGCACAGGCGCCGCATGTATCAGCGTCATGGGGCTATACCGGTCATGTTGCGCCCTCCGTGGAGCCAGTAAAGCGGTATGCTTGGACAGCGGTCTGGGACGAATGGGCGGACTACTATCGCGACCGGTTGTCCTTACCGATACGAAACGGGCGGGTGGGAGTCAGCGTCCGTAGCGGGAGCGCCGAGATGCTACTGGCGAAGCGGGCACGACGACTCGAACTCATCGCTGATCGAATACTATCGCGGGGCCTGCCCTTCGAGCACGATCCGCACAGCGCCAGCGGCGCCGGAATGCGGCTATTTGTCGAACTGCACCATCGATTGGGGCTCGTCGACACTGACAACCGACTAGCGGAGATTCTGACCAAAATCATCGAGACGGCAGAACAACCCGACTTCAAAACTGACATTAGCAGAGTGTTGACGGACTACATCACCGAACTCTCAAAAATACCAAGTTCAGATTATGGTGAGCGAGTTCGCAAGGCGCTGGGCATTGTCAGTCAGCGCTGCATTCGCTCTTCTGTACGTGCAAGAGCGCTGACCAACATATGTATGCGTCTCGCTGCTTCCGAGTCTGATCCCGATACCCAGCTGCTCGACGTTCTGCGCGCAAGCATCCATCAAGCCAACTCCGAAACTCGCCCTTCGATAGTGAATGCCGCGCAGATTGAATTCGAACGCTTGCTGCGCGGCGGCGAACAAAAACTTCAAAAGCTGTTTAGTTTCTTAGATGTGTTCTCACAATGGTTGCCATCCGCTCCCATAAGGGATGAGCCTCACCCTCCTGAGCAGCTCGCCCTGTCAATCGTAGACCAGGCTTTGAACTACGAAATATCTTGGGGCGAACCCCGGCTTTACGCGGAGCGCCGATCCGCAGCGATGTTCGCGCAAATCGCGTTCTCAAATTCTCCCGATGCCGTCATCCTGGCGCGTTGCCTAACGCGGCTTCGAATGTGCGACATCGCCGCATACGATGAGTGGCCAGGCTGGCGTCGACCAGACCGACTACGCGCTCGGTTACATGACCGCATCATCGACGTTTTTCATGTGACGATCGATGGGGTTGGTAGGCCGGACTCGGCCTTGATCGATTTTTGGGGCCTGTCGCATGTTTTTGCGAACTGTGTCATCAATAGGGTCCAGCTTGGTGTCAGCAGGGCTGCACCAGACTCAAAGAGGCCTGGCGAGCTGATCGAGTCGTCTGCAGACAGGAATGAAGCAGGGGAGGACCTGCAGGAGTTGATCTCCCTGCTCGCGGCGTTGGCTCAGCAAGGTGAGGAGGGCTTGCCTGAAAGCGAGATTGAGAAAGATAGGCTGCGCGGGCTCGCGGTTGGCTATTTCGACGCCAGAGCCTGCAGTCATTATCCTAGTGAACAGGGTGAGCTGGCGCGGCGCTATCTCACCACGCTCGACCTGTTTAGCGCCGCTGTGCTCGCCAACTGGTTCTTCTGCTGTTTTGGATTGCGGCCAGAGCCACTCAAGCCGGATGAACGCGCGCGTGTAGACAGTTTCCTCGCCCACATAGCGACCGCAGACACAGAAGATTTCCTCGTGCGTGCCTCAAGCAGCCTGGACTTCTTGGCCGACATCATCAGGGAATACGTCCCTCTGCTGGTGAAGCAGAAGGTGCGACAGGCCTCGTTGGATATTCTCGCTCTCAAACAGAAAAAACTGCGCGCATTGGCACGCGCATGCGCGACCGCCCGCATCACGGGCTAGGGCGAGCACGGCAGTAAAGACCTGTGCGTCTCGGTGGAGGCGCGCTATATTGATGTATTGGATAAGATTCATTCTTGAGGTGTCGCGATATGGAGATGCGCGCAATTTTAAGGCCGAGTGCGGGTGCAAAACCAAGAGATGCCCTCCGAGTGCGCGTGACGCGAGACGGGAAGCAATCCAGTGGTATTCGCGGGACGCTTGGCGGATTATTCGGCGACACCGAATGGGATGTTTGGCCGGGCGCCGCCTGCAAGCTATCCACGTTCTGGATCAACGTCGAGGATCCGGTGCTGCGCGACAAGGCGACGTTTGAGGTCGCGATAACCGTCGCAATTCCAGAAAGCGAGGCCGCGACTACGGTAGGGCTTTTGGTCCGCGATGGCGATGCAGATCACAAGGTCAAGGGCGAGTATCGCAAAGCGGTACAGGATTGGTTTTGGAACGACGCCAAGCACCATCCGGGCCTGAGGGCGATGGAGCGCGTGGCGCGCAATAAAGCGCATTTGGAACGGAACTGTGCTGTAGAGGCCGGGCACCGGCTTCGCGCGAACCTTGAAGTGGCAGTTCTGCTGGACAGTGCGATCTTCGATGCCACCGAGACGCCCGCCGTCCTCAAAGAGGTTCGCGTCGAGGTTCCTTCCTTTCGAGTCCAAATCGCGGATAACCTCTCCTCGGCAGCGGAAATTGGCGTTCACCTTACGCTTGCGCGGCGAGGCCCAATCAGGGATCTCGAACCTGCCGACGCAGCAGAGTGGCGAGACAAAATTCGAAACCTCTTGATTGCCGAAGCGCCACGCGCTTTCACGGCGCGGGACTTTGCCGGTGACAAAGATGATCTTGCAGCTCGAGTTCGAAATTTTGTCGATCGGGCAATCGAGCGCTACGGACGCGTAGTACACCAGATCGATGTTCTTCTTCCAGGCTACCGGCCGGCACCAGAGACTAAGACCATCCGTCACGATCTTGTGTGGACCAGCCGTCTCAGTGAGGCGAAGGTGACTTTCAAGATTAGTGCTAACCTGTCCGTTCTGCCGGACGGACAACGACGATACCTCCAGGCCGGGTCACCATCGTTGGAGACTTGGCTTAAGGAATACGCGACTTCCGCCTTGGAGGCAGAGCTCAACGACAAGGATTTTGTCGAATTCAACTCTGCTTTCGTTGAGCGACTACGTTTGCGGCTTGACGCGCTTCTGTCAGCAGCGGCCGAGCAACACGGCATAAGCATCGAATTGTTTGTGGCAAAACCACTCGTTCCAGAGATAGTGGACGCTCGGAAGATTGAGTTTTCTACCGGCCCGCAAGTCTACGCCACCAAAAATCCTGCCTTTGAGGCAGAGTTCAACATGTCGATCAGGGGCACCTTCGACGATCTGCGCGGGGTTTCGCATTTAATTCATCCGCACGATGGTTTGACGCAAAAGTTGGCAGAAGTGGCTACAAAAGCCGCAGCTCGCGTAATGCGCTCGACCCAGCCGACGGGGTATCTGACAGTTTTTGAAGTGGAGACCGACGTTTGGGGTCAGCAAGTCCCTTACGATGACCGCCGAAGTGACGTTCTAAAACTGCCGAAGATGTTTCAGAACGGGCCTGATGACGATCAGTCTGCGGACACAAGCGTGAGCCGATCATCCGACTCGGCTGACCCTCTAGAGGGACGCGCGGGAAAGTATCTTGGCGATCGCATTCGCGATGCGATCCAGCAAGACTTAGCTACGGAATGGGGCTGCAGGTGCGAATCGCGCGAGATTCAGATCGTTCAGACGGATCGGTCGCTCCTGCAGATAATCAAAGGGATTATGAAGCAGGGCGACGTCGAGATCAAAACGATGGTCCAGCCATTTGGTACACGCGGTGAGCGCTATATGAGCGAAGTGACAGCAGTTTTTCAGGTGCGTGACGTCGTCCGTGAAAACCTCATCCTCGTCTGGATGCACGACTTCAACGAGGAAACATACAAAACGAGACTGCGGCAACGCTTGGCCGAGTGGACGGCTGAATGCCTGGGACTGTTGACGCAAGAGCAATTGACCGATGCGCGCGGCCGGAGCGTGAGGGAGCGGCGCGAGGGTTTCGAGACTTACGTCAACATACATTCAAGGCAGGCGTTCGCTTGCCAGTTCGCCGTTCTGTCGGTTCGGGTGGGGCCATCAGAGTATGGGAGAGCCATAACTGCTCAGGATGATTTGAAGGTGGAGGCGATCTCAGCGCATAACGAAGAGGAACGGCGGCGTATTCTCGAAGACAAGACCCACCGCGACGGTTACATCGATCGCCAAAATCTGCTTCCGCCCA
>CALRVN010000039.1:0-15569 GCA_943371625.1 Hyphomicrobium sp. CS1GBMeth3 | reverse complement strand
AGCGTCATCTACAGTCAATAGAGTACGGCGCGTAAGCAGACCCTCGGTGCGAGGCTGCGAGGACTGCGGCGCTCTCAAATCGGAATCGAGCCATGGCCAACGACGATAGCGTGCAGGCCACGATGGTGCGTGCGCCGGAGGAACCTGGTGCAGCCGGCGGCGCCCGAGTGGCGCGCCAATTCCGTCAGATCGTCCTCTGGCCGATCGAGCTGATCGCGCCGCCGGCGGGCCGAGGGCGCGAAAGCCCCGACGTGCTGTTCGAACGGCTCGGGGGCGGAAACTGGGAACTGGTCGACGACGAGTTCGGCGTCGAGGGCGACGCTTTCCAGGAGCGACACTACCGCGAGTTCGTCGCCTTCCTCCCGCACGTTCAGAGGTTTCTATACGGCGATGCTCCGGGGTCGCTGCGGAGTCTCGGCAAAGGTGATGCGCCATTGCGCGTCTATCGGCGCACCGATGTCTCCGCCGTGCGCATGGTGCTGTCGGAAGGTTCGGCGCCCGTCACCTGCCAGGTGGCACACGTCGACCTTCACTTCTTCCATGATGTCGACGCGGTCATCCTCGCGTTCGAATTCTACGCGTCGGACCTGCCGCTCGGCGTGGTCAACGAAATCATGTACCGCTTCGGCCGCGCGTATCCGCCGGGATGGACCGAGACCGGAGAGGCGCTGCACTGCCCGGTGAAGGTGGAATGGCTCGACAAGCAGGGCAACGTGCTCGCGACCTCCGACTACGAGAAGCGCCAACGGTATCTTTCGTTCGTCGGGCATCAGCGCACACCATGCTTTGCTGCGCATTGGGAGTTTCTCCTAAAGCCGCTGGTACCGGAAAATTCGCGCAGCAAGGCTCCGCTGTCGTTCCGGCAGATTGAATACTACCGCATGCCTGTGATGACCTATCTCACGCTGGACAAGATGTGGGACGTGCAGCGCGCCGACTATGTCCGCCTCGCATTCGCGACCGGACAGGGTGCCACGGGCGATGCCCCGTTCGCGGAACGCTTCATCAAAGATTTCGAATCCCGCCACTGCTACGACCGCTACTATCACGAGGGTACGGAAGCGACGGGGCTCAGCGCGCGGTTCCTTCTGTCCGGGCACGCGTTCACGGTGATCGCCGACGGCAACTCGCTGCGTCTCGACGACAACGAGCGCGGCCTGCTCGGCCAGTTCCGGCATCAGTACTTCCTGCTGTTCCTCATCAGCCATTTCCATAAGGCGGCACTTCTGATGCTGGCGGACCGGCTGGTCGCGGCCATCAAGCAACTGGAATTGCACAGCGCGCAGTCGTCTGAAGGATTCCGGCGTGAAACCTTCCGACTGCAGGAAGCATTCATGCGCTTTACCCAGCGCTATTGGTTCACGGAGGTGTCCGACCAGGCGCAGACGCGGGATCTGTTCCGCCTGCAGAGGATGCACCTGGGCAATGACGAACTATATAAAGAGCTGCGCGGAGAGGTGTTCGACATGGTGCAATACCTCGACAGCGACGTGCTGAGACGCCAGAGCCGCACGTTCCACAGGCTGACGGCGGTGACCATCGTCGGTCTCGTCGGAACCATAGCCACAGGGTTCCTCGGCATGAACCTCATCGACGAGACGGGGGCGCCGCTGAGCGTGAAGCTGCTCTATTTTGGCCTCGTGGGCGTGGCGGTCACGGCGATAACGGTGGCGGTGGTCGCCTACTCGCGTCCCCTCATGGCGTTGCTCGACCGCCTTTCCGGCGAGCGTTCCTAATCATCCGTAACAGCCTCACACCGCAGGAGATAAGAGTGAGCAACGATACGCGCGGCAAGGATTTCGACATGCGCGTCCGCGCCGATCTCGAAGACACCTTGGACGAAGAGCTGGAGATGGAGCTGGACGACGCCCGCCTCAGCCAGTTGCTCGATGGCTCCTCGGAGCACGAAGGCGAGGGCATCGATCGCAAGCTCTACTTCAAGGAGCTGTTCCGCCTGCAGGGCGAGCTGATCAAGCTGCAGGACTGGGTGGTGGCCGAGAAGCTGAAGGTCGTCGTTCTGTTCGAGGGGCGCGACGCTGCTGGAAAGGGCGGCGCCATCAAGCGCATCACTCAGCGCCTCAACCCGCGCGTCTGCCGCGTGGCGGCGCTGCCGGCACCGAGCGAGCGCGAGCGCACGCAGTGGTATTTCCAGCGCTACGTCAGCCAGCTGCCGGCCGGCGGCGAGATCGTGCTGTTCGACCGCTCTTGGTACAACCGCGCCGGCGTCGAGCGCGTGATGGGCTTTTGCACGCAGGAGGAATGCGAAGAGTTCCTGCGCACGGTTCCCGAGTTCGAGCGCATGCTGGTGCGATCGGGGATCATCCTTATCAAGTACTGGTTCTCGATCACCGACGAGGAGCAGCACTTCCGCTTCACCATGCGCATCGCCGACCGGCTGAAGCAGTGGAAGCTCTCGCCCATGGACCTGGAGTCGCGCGTGCGGTGGGAGGCTTATACGCAGGCAAAGGAGGCCATGCTCGACCGGACCAACATTCCAGAGGCGCCGTGGTGGGTGGTCGAGGCGGTCGACAAGAAGCGGGCGCGCCTCAACTGCATTCACCACCTGCTGACGCAGATCCCGTACCAGGACGTCACGCGGCCGGAGGTGGTCCTGCCCGAGCGCACCTATCATCCGGACTATCAGCGCCACCCGGTGCCGCGCGAGATGTATGTGCCGGACGTTTACTGAGCAGGTTTACTGGCGACATTTACTGGGCGGCGACGTTCTGCGGCTAGCTTCGGCAAGCGGTGCAGCGACAGCCGCCCGCTTGCTAGTCACTGGAGGATCGTGATGCTTGGCTTTCTGAAGGACCTGATCGCGAAGATCAGCGGCCCGCCCGACGAGCGGCTGCATCCCATCTCCCAGTCGGACGAGCGCATCGAGATGCTGAACGTCGAGGAGCCGATGGCCGGTGCTGGAGCGCTGCTCGATGGCTCGCACATCAAGAGCGAGACGGAATTGGCGCTTGAGCGCGCGGCGGCGCACGATTGAGGATGGTCAATCCCGCTTGAGCATTTGCGTTTCGCGGCGCTGAGCCCCACTTGCGACCAACTGCTGCTGCATAATGGCGGCGATCGCAGTACGCATAGGGGCGGACCAATGACAAAGTTCAAAAAATTCTGTCTCGCCGTCGCGCTGATCGGCGCGTGCGCGGGCAGCGCCTTTGCGCAGGAGGACCGGAACGAAGCCGTGCAAGGTGCAGTGAAGGAAATGGCTGAAGAGATGGTGGAATGCGCCGTCTATTTCGACGTCGTGGCCGCCGTGTTGCGCACGTCCAACGCAGGCGCGACGTCACTCAAATATGTCGAAGCCTACAAATTGGCGATCGCGCGTGCGGACAGCCTCAGCCCGGGCGTGGTGAAGGCACAATACGCCACCATGGCCAAGGAGATGACCCAAAAGATCGTCATGGCCAACATTCCTAAGAAGATCGAAGAGAACCTGTCCAACGTTTCGATGCTGGAAATTTCGGTCCTGCAGGATCAGTACGGCAAGCTGTGCAAGCAGGTTCTAAACGAGCCGGGTCAGCGCGCGAAATATTGGACGCTGCAGGCGGCCAGCCCTGCTCCGTAGTTCTCTGCAACGGATGCGGACAGAATGAAAAGCGGCCGCCCGGAGGCGGCCGCCGTCGTTTCAGCTCACCCGATCAATGATGATGGTGGTCATCGTCATCGCGGTCCCTGTACTCACAGGACTGTGTCTTGGGCGGCTTGATGCTCTTGTTGGTCCATTCCAGCATCACGTCCATGACCTGCAGGTTCGTGGCCTTGCCCTTCTTCCCGTTCTTGCCGGGCGCCGGGTTGTCCTCGATCATCATCATGTGCGAGATGCCGCGGAACGGTCCCACGTAGTCGATGCCGAACGGTCCTCTGTAGCTGCCCTGCCACCAGCCGGGCTCATCCAGCTCGATGTAGTCGGCCTTGCCACCGGCCGCTTTGATGTCAGCCACCGACTGCTGACAGACGGGGCTCGTCGCCGTGTAGTCGCTGACGAAGGCCATGTAGGGAACGTTCTTCAAGTCGGCTGCAGCAAGTCCAGCTCCCGGCAACGAGCATGATCCCTCGATGGTGATCAGCCCCTTGAGCAGGTTCAGCTTGCCATGGCTCTTGAGGATCCGAACCATGTGATGGCCGATGCTTCCCGCCTGCGAGTGGGTCGCAACGATGGCGCCGCCCAAGCCCTCGACCAGCTCCGCGAGCGCGATCGGCGTCCACGTGTTGGTAGGATTGATGGCGGTCGGCGTACAGGTCGGGCACGTCGATGCGGCGAGGAAGTTCTCCGAGTTCGGGAGGTCGAACTTGTAGGCTTCCAAAGCCAGAAGCGAACGGTTCTGCTGAACCTGTGCGTTGTCGGGCGTTACAGTACCGATGCCCGCAGGCGCGCCCGAGCCGGTGCGCGACTTGATCGCCAAGTCGATCGCCCAGGGTGAGTCACCTTCCATCGGGAGGCGGCCCGTGTATTTGCAGTGAGCCGGTTCGGCGACGCAGGTGGGATCGCCCGCCACGCCGTGGCGGATCATCCGGCTGGCGGTGACGCTTTCATCGAAGCGATCGCCGGTCGGTGCCGGCGGGAGGAAATGGCCGAACCAAGTTGCAAAGCCTGCGGTGCCTTCGTGGCTGAAGCCGAATGCGGGTTGCGTACCGCCACCCGGGAGCAGCGCGAGCGCGCCAGGGATGTCGTTCTGCTGCAGTCTGTAGACGGCCTCGTGAATCGGCGTGTGATCGAAGCCGGAGCGACCGCGGCCCGGCTGATCGATGGTGTAGCTCGGCACGTTGTTGCGCACGAGGTAGTCATTCCAGCCTTCGTTTCCGGCTGCCGTTCCCTCGACCGCAGAGCCCGAATAGCCCGAGCCGTGCACCATGACGACGGGCCAGCTCTTCGACTTCATCGGCGTCTGAAACTGCACGTACATCTGGTTGATGATGATCTCGCGCTGTCCTTGCGGTGTCGGCCCGCTTGCGAACGGCGTGATCTTGGGATTGCCACCAACGTAGAACGTGCCCTTGTCGCAGATCTCAAGCGGGGCGGTCATATACTTGTTCTTCGTTGGCGACTTCCACGCCGACGCTTGCGTGGCGGCGAGAATGCCGACCGAAGCTACGGACGTCATAAGCAACAACTTGAATGCCTTTTCTTGTGTCATCGCGTTCTCCCTAGACAACGACAAAAATCGTGGCCTTGACGTGATCCAAGACGAGCGTGCGGACGACGTCCACGCGCTCTGAGATTTTCTTGGTGCGCGACATTCGGCTGTCTTCGCGATGATCGCTACGCTGAGTGCGAACGCGCTGACGTGAGAGCGAACGCGCTGCGAGATTTTTTTGGAATGCTCCAGACGATGCAAAGCGACGTGCTCCGCGTTTGCAGCACCGTTGATTTTCACGTTGCATGCGCGATGTTGTTGTGCGCCTCATTGAGAGAGGTGCAGCGTCGCGAGAGAGCGTTCGATGTCCGAGAATATTCTGAACCCAGCTACTGATATGGCGCGCAACGGGCGGATCGAGAATCTGTTCTCGACACCGCTGTTCAGCTACGTCTTCAAGGATGTCGAGGCGCTCAATGCGCAGCTCCGCGAGCTCATCCTCGAACGTGAGCGCACGACGACTTCAGCGAAGAAGAGCAACATCGGCGGCTGGCAATCCGACGTCGATTTTCTGAGCTGGGGCGGGCCCGCGGTCACGACGCTGGGGCGCTACATGAGCAGCGCGGTCGAAGCAGCTACGCGGCAGCTGCCGCTCGTGGCGCCCAAGCTGCAGATCGGATTTGAGATCGTTGCCTGGGCCGGTGTCAGCCGCAAGGGAAACTACAACGCCTCGCATGTGCACCCGATGTCTACTTGGTCGGGCGTCTACTACGTCGATCCCGGCGATGAGCCCGCGAACGGGTTTGGCGGCGCGCTCGAGTTCGAGCATCCCATCCAGTCGATGGTGATGAATTTCTTTCCGAGCCTGCTTCCATCGACGCTTTGCGTGCGTCCACAGGCGGGGCTGATCGTTCTGTTTCCCAGCTCACTCGTGCACAATGTCCGCGCCTATGAGGGCGAGCGACCGCGCATCTGCGTGCCGTTCAACGCGCTCACGCACATCGTGCCGAGCGAGTGAGATCAACGAGGCACATTCGCTAGAAGACATAAGCGGCCGCCCGAAGGCGGCCGCTCCCGACATTGCATCAGCGACTTGTCTTACCAGTGATCGCGGTCATCTTTCCTGTCGCAGGTCTGCTTGTCCTTCATCCTGCTAACGTACTTGCCGCTCCAGTTGAGAATGACATCCATGATGTCATTGGCGTCATAGCCGCGCCCCTCGTCGCTGCCGTCCATCATCATGTGCGTGATGCCCAGCATCACAGGCCGCTTGAGTGCAGCAGGCCAGGCATTGGCGATGCTCGGGGCTTCGTCGAGCTTGATGTACTCGACAGCCGCCTTGCCTTTGCCAGTCTTGCGCCGCGCGATGATGGCGTCGACGATGCCCTGAGATTGCGTGCTAGTCGCCGAATAGTCGCCCTTCACGACAAGGTAGGGAATGTTGTCGAAGTCATCCGCGATCAAACCGGCGTTGGCCAAGGTTACCCCGGTGCCCTCGATCGTGATCAGGCCCTTGAGGTACTTCAGCGCGCCGTGCTGCTTCAGGATGCGGACGGCGTGATGTCCGATCGGCCCGCCCTGAGAGTGGGTCGCGATCACGGCGCCGCCGTAGATCTTGCCGAGCTGTTCGACGAGTTCCGCGACGTTCACGGGCGACCAGGTGTGTCCGGAAGCAAATCCGCCCGCGCTGATCGTCGTGGGAACGCAGGTCGCGCATGTGCCGCCCGGCAACGTCTGCTCCGAGTTCGGAACCAGCTGCCGCCAGTAGTTGAGCAGGTAGTAGTCCTTCGGACCGGCGATTTCGCCGGCAACCTGCTCGCCCTTGGGGATGAGGCCCTCAGGAATGAGTTCCGGGCTCGTCGAATGGAAGTTGAACTGCGGCATCACGCCGGGTCCGTGCGAGGTGTCCGGGTCCTTCGAACTCCATCCATGCGGGACCAGCTGGTCGACGAGGATGTTGGCCGGACCAGGGCCGGTCGGCAGGCCTGTGGCCGGATTGACGAGATGTCCGAACGTGCCCTGCCACCAGTCTGCCGTGCCCAACACGAGAGTGTTTGGAATAAGCGAGCGGCCTTCGGCGTCGTTGGACGGGTCGGCGTCGGTCAGCTTGGCAACGCCCTCGTGAATGGCGCTGACGTCGAAACCTGATCTGCCGCGTCCCGACTGGTCGACGACGAATGTCGGAATGTTCTTACGGAACGTATAGGGCGCCCATCCTTCCCGGCCGTCCGGCGTCGACTCGAGGCTTGCGCCGGTATGCGCGCCGCCGCTCACGAAGATCACCGGGTAATCGTTGAACTTCATCGGGATCTGGAACTGGACGTACATCTGACCGATCATCACGGCCTGCGGCGTCGCGCTCCGGACCGAGGAACGCTCGTAGTAGGTCTTCTTGAGCATGCCGCCCACGAAGAAACTGCCCTGATCGCAGACGCTGATGCTCTCCTTCATGTAGCGGTGCTTGGGCGAGGGATAGATGCTTTCATTCTTGGGTGGCTTGGGCGTGTTGCCGTGAGCGAATGCGCCCGTGGATGCGGAGGTGCAAGCGAGCACTGCAGCCAGGCAGCAATGCGTCCCCTTTCGCCAACTCGACTGGATGGTGGTCATGCGCGTTTCCTGATTATTTTTTTGCATTCCGGGAGTGCAGTCGAAGAAGGCTCCCTTGCCCCCGCTGGCTCGCGCTTCCTTCAATTGCGAACTCCCGCCGACGAGCAACGGACTGCACGGATGTGCAGCCGCGGGTTTACCGGCCAGACACCAGGACCAGATTTTGCTGTGGTCGTCTGCGCACCCAGGGAACGACAACTGGCAGAGAATGAACCGCCCGTGCGGTCGATGCCGTCCATGCCGGCGCTTGCCGCCGCGAGGCTGCGCGTGCCGCTTAGTAGTTGGCGCGCGCGCGGTACTGACTGGGAGGCATGCCGTAGCGCTGCTTGAACGATCGATTGAACGTCGAGAGTTCGTTGAAGCCCCAGCGATAGGCTAGAATCGAGATCGCTTCGTAGCGGCACGCGGGCGAGACCAAATCCTTGCGGATGAGATCGAGCCTCTTCGAAGTGACGTACGAGCCGAAGGTCATATGTTTGGCAGCGAACAGCTTGTGCACGTAGCGCACCGTGATGCCGAGATTGTCCGCGGCAACCTGGGGCGACAGATCGGCACTACCGATGTGCCGGTTGATGAAATCCAGGATTGCCCGCAGGCTCTGATTGGCCTGGGGGATATCGATCGTTTCTTTCTGCTCGCGTTCGGTATAGCCGACCGCGACCGGGAGCAGCGATACACAAGCGTCGAACACTCCCGCGACCTCCCCTCTGCTCAACGACGACAGGTTCTCCGCTAGGAATGCGAGCGAGCTGGAAAGCGGACGGATCAACTTGCCGCGCCGCAGCACGACATTGCCGAAAACGCTTTCAACGTCCCTGATCGACGTGAACTGGCTCTTGGGAATCATGAACGGCAGATCTTCATAGTGACGGTCGTGCTGCTCCTTCAGCGTCAATGGATAGGCGCTGTCATACAGAATGAGATCCCCTCGCCTCGCCACGTTTCTGCGCCCGCGCTGCTCGACGTGCAGCTCGCCCGCCAGAACGAAGTTGCCGTAGATGCAGTCGGCATTGGAGTTGGAGACGTCGGCTTTGGTGCGCGCAGCGACGACCGGCGTCATGCGTATGCGGGCAACCGAACCGCTTTCGAGGATGACGCTCTCGATGCGTCCGTCAAACTCGCCCTCCGGTTCGGTATCGATCGACCACGGCATGAAGGCCGTGCACAGGCCATCGCGGAAAGCGCCGAATGCCTTGCTAGGCGGCAGATACTGCGTGTCCCAAACGTGTACGCCCGACCTGGTTGACGCGCGCACAACGGCATCGTCCTCCGACATCTGCGCTTCCTCCGGACTTTTCTTTTTCGTAACGTCCTTTTGACGCATTGTAAAAATCTGGCACGTCCTTGTCGCCGGTAAAATGCATCCGCATGCGAGATCGTTCTCGACGCGTGCGCGTCGCGACTGAGCACAATCGGGCCGCGTGTTTCGCCACGACTTACCCGCGCGCTTCGCCACGACTTCACGCGCGTGAGGTGCGCTTCGTGCTTAGCGAGTTCACTTGATGCGGAGACAAGCGTTTCTGCGAGGTGGACGGTGAGTAGTCGGCTCGGCACGCATCGCTCCGCCGATTGCCTGCAAGCTCGGGCTGCGTGCTGATGGGGCACGCAAAGCAAAGAGCACCGCAAGTGTGCTCGTCTAGGGAGTTGGGGGAAACATGGCCGACAAGAAATCGGACGCCGAGTCACGTCAAGATCAGAACGCAGACGGGGATGCACCCACTAACGAAGCCATCACGAACGTATCGCGCCGCGGGCTGCTGGCCGGCGTTGTCGCGGCCGGCTCGTTCGCTGCTTCGGGGATATCGGTCGGCTATTCGAGCGAAGCGTTTGCGGGAGACAGCAACGACCGCGACAAGGGCCGGGATCGTCGCTGCAAGGGGAGCAGCACCGACATCGGGCTCGTGAATGGCAATTTCGTCGACGGCTCGCGTAAAGCCTTCAAAACGATGGCCATTCGCAACGGGCGCATCACGTCCCTCGAAAGCACCAGCGGCTTGGATAAGAACGCGCAGATCGTCAATCTCGGCGGCCGCACAGTCATCCCCGGCCTCATCAACATGCACGTGCACCACTCGCGCACCGGCACGACGCCGGACTACGAAGTGCGTGACATCGAGACGGCCTTCACGATCCGCGAAATCCAGGAATTGATTGCCAAGCGGGCCAAGGGCGTTCCGAAGGGCCGCGTCGTCGGTTGCCACCTGGGCTGGCACTACGTGCAGCTCAAGGAAGGGCGTCCGCCGACGAAGGCCGAACTCAACGCGGCAACTTCGCAGCATGCCGTTTATGTGTCGGGACGGGCCGGCTGGGTTGAAGAATTCTTCTCGGTCGTCAACACGCGCGGCGAGGCGATCCTCACCGCGGGCGGCATCGCGGTCGACTCTGCCACCGGCAAGGTTGTGAGTGCGACGCCCGAGCAGTGCCTTGCGGTCTTCAATGCGACGATGACCGACGAAGATCGTCTGCGCATGACCTGGGACAACAACGCCTGGTCGCTCAGCAATGGCGTGACCAACGTGCTCGATCCGGCCGGAAGCCCGACGACGGCGCGTTCTTATCCGGCGCTCGAGCTGTGGCGCCAGGGCATGCTGCACGTTCGTCACCGGCTCAACTACGCTTCCAACACGCCCGAGCAGGTGACCACGCGCGCCAACAACGTCTTCCGTCTGATGGGCGATGATCTGTTTCGCGCCGGAGGGTTCGGCGAGTCGATCGGCTCGCGTCCAGTGACGTCGAGCACGACCTTCGAGCCGGTGGCCAAGGCGATCGCGGACGTCGGCTGGAAGTTGCAGAACCACACGGACTTCTACGCCGACGTCGACTTCCAGCTGGCGGCATTCCAGAGGATCAACGCCGTCGTCTCGATCAAGGATCTGCGCTGGCAGCTCATTCACTGCTTCCAGACCACGAGCGCGCAGCTGAAAGCGCTGAAGGACCTCGGCGTCGGCCTCGACCTCGAGAACGAGCGCTATCTCGACCGCCTGATGCGCGGCGGTGGACCGTTCTACCGCGAGATCGTCGACTCCGGCATCAAGTGCGGAGCCGGCACGGACGGCAGCAACTACGCGCCCAACAACCCGTGGCTGCACATCTACTACATGACCACGGGCGTGAACGTGCGCGGCATCCCGGAAAATGCCGCCCACAAGATCACACGTCTGGAAGCGCTGCGCATGTGGACCGCCGGCAGCGCTTATCAGAACTTCGACGATGACAAGGGCTCATTCGCGGTTGGCAACGTGGCCGACCTCGCGGTGCTTAACGACAACTTCCTCACCTGCACCGACGCCAAGCTGCGCAAGATCAAGTCGCTGATGACGATCGTCGGCGGCAAGGTCGTGCACCAGGGCGACTTCCCGGACTATGCGGGCATCAACGAGACGTTCCACTACACGGGGACGTAAGGCCGGAGTTCCTATCCGGGAAGAACGTCGGCGGGGTTACTGGCAGCGCACTCGAACGGGTTTCGGGTGCGCTGTTATTTCCGGCGTTCCGACGTGTGCTCTCGTCAGCGCGCTGGAGTTCGGCCCCGCCCTCGTCGGATCAGTAGTTTTTGTCGATGCAGTTGTGATAGCGACCCCACCAATAGCGACCGCCCGTCGCCTGAGCGCGCTTGCGAATCCAACCGCATCCTTCGGAATATCCTGCGCCGTAGTAAGCGCGGTAGCCGATGAACGGCCGACCATAGAAGCCGCGGTAAAACCGATCACCGATGATCCCGTTGGTGCGATAGCGCGCGTCCGAGACCAAACTACCGGGGCTTGACGCGGATGCCTTTACGGCTGGGAGTGCGTCTGCCGAGTGGGGCGCGGCCATTCCCGTCAGCAGACCGACCGCGGTCAACATCACCATCAGCGTTTGACGCATTACTTAGAACTCCTTGAGCGCACCGAGACACGAAAGGCTCCGATCATCATACCGCAATCGCGTGAACGTCCAAGTCTGTCCCGGGCACAAGCATGCGCATTGCAGAATCTCGGCACAATCGCGCAGGGCAGTTCTCGATTGCCCTATCGCGTACGCTGATCGCCTAGCGCCAAAACAAAGTTTGCCGGAAACTATCGTTAATCCGGGCGAACGATCGGGCGCTCCAGCGAGACGCTCCGACGCAAAGCAAAAAGTCTTCGCCCGTCGGAGGTAGCAGGGAGCGCACAGCCACGCCTGTCACGTCACGGCAGGTCCGTTTTTCAACGACGCTGACGTTGCAGCCGGTGCGCGCACGCGCACCGGGACGATGAACTGTTGCCTCGATAAGGGGCCAATCAAAACGTGGGAGCGAAACGATGGCGAAAAAGTCGAAAGGCCCCGACAAGGGGAAACGCGAAGAGGGGCTCGACGTCTCCCGCCGCGGCTTTCTCGGCGGCGCGGCTGCAGGTGGTCTGAGCGCTGCGGGGCTCGGCTTCAATATCAACAAGGCATACGCGACCTCGGACGATCGCGGCTGGGACAAGGATCCGCCTAAGCACGGCGGCAACGATTCGAAAGACCGCATCCTCCTCAAGGGCGGCGTGGTCCTCACTCTAGACAAGTCGGTCGGCGACTTCGAAAAGGCCGATGTGCTCATCGAAGGACGCAAGATCGTCGCCATTCGCCCGAACATCAACGCCAGCGCTCGCGTCGTTGATTGCAAGGGCACGATCGTCATGCCCGGGTTCATCAGCACGCACAACCATCAGTACGAAGCCATCCAGCGGAGCATCATCGCCGACGGCCTCATCGTTTTCGGTGGCGACCCCGACCAGCAGCAAACGGCCACGACGACCGCCATTTACGAGGCCTACGGCACGATCGTGCAGAGCATCTGGACCTCAGGCCGCATCGGCACGGCGCAAGCCCCGCAATGGGATCTTGGCCGCTCTCCGTACGACCCGGAGGATTGCTATAATGCCGAGCTGATCGCCTGCCTAAGCCAGATCACGCAGGGCATCACCTGCGGCACGGACACGTCGCAGTGCTCGCACACCCCGCAGCACACCGATGCGATGATCAAGGGTTGCATCGATTCCGGCCGGCGGACGCTGTTCGACTACAGCAACGGCATCAATCGTGAGCCGAACCAGCTTGCCAACTCGCCCGCAGTTGCTAAGCGGCCATATAACGTCAAGACAGATCCGTACGAGTTCCCTGGCGCCTTCCTCTATCCGGGCCAGAAACTCGGCATCGAGCGTATTGCCAAGAAGTACTTCTCGTCGAAGGATCAGCTCGTCTCGCTGGGCTTTTCGGGGGGGCCGACGGCCGTCGCCAATCTGCCCTCAGGGTATGCCGCCGGTCTGACGGGCTGGGGCCTAGCACGCGAGTTCGGCGCCTTTATCAACGCGCACAACGTCGGTGGCGCGGGCGTGCCGGCACAGGCACTAGCGGCAGGGCTGGCGCCGTTCGATGACGTAACGCTGGTGCACTGCGTGCGCTGGCAGGACAACAACATCGCGCAGGTTAGCCATAGCCACCTCGGCTACCCCGCACCCGCTACGTCGACCGCTTGGAAGATCTGGGCCGACAACGGCGGTCACGTTTCAATCGCCGGCAATATCGAGATGCAGATGCGGCACGGGCAGCCGCCGTTCCAGATGTCACTCAACCACGGCATCCTTCCGAGCCTCAGCCCCGACGTCGACACGAACATGACGCCGGACCCCTTCTCCATGATGCGCGGTGCGTTCTGCTTGCAGCGCGGGTTGGCGAATGATCTGGCGTTCGGCACCGGCGCCAACGCCAAGAGCGATCCCGGCAACCTGCCGATACCGCAGTTGATCACGTGCCGCCAGGCTGTGGAGATGATGACGATTGCGGGAGCCGCCGGCAGCGGCCTCCTGAAGAAAGTTGGCACGCTGACACCAGGCAAAGAAGCCGACATCGTCATTCTCGACTACGACAACATCAACACGCAGCCGATGAACAACGCGTACGGCACCGTCGTCACCATGATGGACACTCGCCACGTGAAGCACGTGATGATCGCGGGCAAGTTCGTCTACTGGAACGGCGACCTTGTCGGCTGGGACGTCAAGAAGGTCATCGCGAAGGCGGTGCAGTCTCGCGACAACGTGCTTCGCCGCATTAACGGGCCGGCATGGGGTAGCGACGTCGGCATCCTAAATCGAACGAAGAACAGCCAGGCCAATCCTTATCGGCCGGCGTTCCTCACGTCCTGTTGCTACAACGGCCAGAACGAGGTCGCACCGCATTACACGTACCGGCCATAGCATCGAGCAGGGAGATTGCGCCGCGGCGCGCTCAGCCTGCGATGATATCAAGACGACGACCCGGGGAATTCCCCGGGTCGTCATTTGCGTCTCAAAGTCGTTCTATTGATCCAGTGAGCGTGCATGACCAAACAATCGGGTCATCCTGTTGCAGGCGCCGCGACCCTTCCGGGGCTTCCGGCGGGAGCAAGGGCACCGAGGCATCCTGAGCCGGCTGTGGATCGCAGCTGGTACGCGACTGAGGTAAAGCACGCCGAGATCCTATTGCAGCGGCGGCAGTTCGATCGCGCGCGCGCAATTCTTGAGAAGATACTGTCGCGCCTCGGAAAGCGCGCGAGCTTCGAGCGGGCTGCCGTCACCGAGCAGATCGGGCGTTGCCTGCTGCAGGAAGGGAATGCGCAGGCGGCCGGCGCGGTTTTTCGCGAGGCCCTGGAGATTGCAGCAAGCCTTCCCCTCAACGATGGGTCGAAGCGCCTGCGTTGTGCGGCGTGGTCGGGGCTTGGGGATGCCTGCCGGGCGGCCGCCGACTTCGACCGAGCACGCGAAGCCTACGCGACCGCCATCGCGCTATCAAAGGGGCTCAAGGACGAGCCCGCATTGGGCGTCGATCTCGTTCACCTCGGAATGCTGGAGCTGGACGAGAGCAATTTCGAGCCGGCCGCAACAGCGCTGCGCGCGGCGCTCGATATCTTCCAGCGGCATGGCGACGGACGCTCGCAGAGCGTCGTCCATTTCCAGCTGGGCCGAGCGCTCGTTGCTCAGGGGCTGACAGGTGAGGCCGAAGCGCAGCTGCGCCTGGCCGAGGGACTGCGTACTCTTGGGGCCGACTACGCCGGTGCCGCACACGCCGCACTCCATCTCGCTGCCATCGCCCGCACTGCTGCGGAAGCCGAAGCGTCGTTCCGCAGAGCGGTCGACGCCTCACGCCGAACTGAGTCGGCGATGCTCATTAGGCAAACGCAGTGCGCGCTTGCGCGTCACCTGCTGAACGTACCGTGCGACGGATCCGAGCCTCGACGGCTGCTCGAAGAAACGATCTGCAGGGTCACGCTGGAGAACTTTGCCGGTGACGTTTGGGATGCTTATGGCCTGCTCGCCGATGTGCTGTCCGACGAGGCTGAGAAAAGCGGATTGGCGCTGCTGCGGACGCAGGCCCTCAACTTCCGCCAAGTCTCGCGTTCAGGCCCTCGCCTTCATGCCACGCTGATGGAGCTGGGATCCGAGCCGACCTTGGGGCGCGCTGCGCTGGTGCACCGGATCGCGCGCTGCTTCACCCTGGGCAACCGATATGACCTCGCCGTCGGATCGCTGAGCGAGGCAGTCGGCTTGATCGCCCGGCTTTCTCCGTCAGCGGGCGCACGGCGGCTGCTCGTGATCACGCACCTCGATCTTGCCACCGCGCTGCGTATGGCCAAACAACCCGCCGATGCGCGTGCATCCTATGCGAAGGCACTGGCCGCAGCGCTGGAGACGGGCGATTTGCGCGCTCAGCACGTCGCCGCGACGTATCTTGCCGAGATGGCGATCGAGGAGGTTCGCGCCGATGAGGCGGTGGAGCATGCCAAGGTCGCGCTGCAGAGTTGCCGCACGTTACGGGACACCCTCGCTCAGATCGGCTCACTGATGATCCTCGGTGCTGCCTTCGAGGCGGCGAAGCTATGGAGCGACGCGGAGG